>NZ_JVVG01000004.1:0-72580 GCF_001053265.1 Carnobacterium sp. 1290_CSPC | reverse complement strand
AATCGAACTCGCGACGATAGCTTGGAAGGCTATGGTTTTACCACTAAACTACACCCGCATGCAAAACTAATACAAGAGATAGTATACCACCTTCTGTATTACTTTTGCAAGTGTTATTAGACAAAAAAAGTTTTTAATGTATCTAAAGATATAATCATTTTCTGTGTAACTGGCCGTTCCCAAATGGTTTCAAGGGCTTGGGCATAAAGATCCATTTGCCCTTGGTAACGGTCGATTAAGGTTTGTTCTTGCTGGCTTTCATTTAGATAAGCAATCCGGTCAGTTTTAAAGTCATACAGGAAGATTTCATCCTGTAATAAAATAAAACCATCAATTGTCCCGTGGACCAACAAGTCATCATCTGTTGCCATATCCGTAAAGATTTCTGATCCAGCAACCATCAGAGAGAATGTTTCTTCTCTATATACGTGGTCAACTTGTCTCAAAATCAATTGCCCCACTACCGTATCGAAGAAGGCTACTAGTTTATCCACTTGAATATGGGGCCAAAGTTGTTGGCTTAAAACTCCTCTTTGGCATAGGTCATCAAAGAGCGCTTTAAAGGTCGCTTCACTTGGTTTAGCCCTTAAGTTCACCTTCTGCATTAACAAATGGGCCGCTGACCCAATAGCTGTTGGTGTGACAGCTTGTTCTTTGGCCAAGAAACTCGGTTGGTCATAGTCCTCTTCTGTATAACGGAAGGTTTTAGTCAATTTATTTTGATTGTTGACTGACCAAGGTTGTAAGTCGAGGTCACTTGGATCTTGAAGCATCCGTTTCAATTCTGATACTGATTGGAAGGATGTTGTCTTGGTCGCTGATTGATAAGCATAATCGAAGTCGGCAGCTGGTAGCTGAATGACTTGTTTATTAGCTTGGTCACTGGTAGCCATTTTGTCATCTGAAAATATGGTCGCTAAAAGTTCTGCTTGGTCAACTCGATTGGATTCATCTACCGTCTGTACCCACTTACTACGGCCCGCAAGCGCGTCTTCGCTAGAAACGACTGCAATCTGAAAATTGGTCTTGGTGTTGGCTAGATAGTCTGGAATATGGACTGAATGGTTAACCTGGTCAAAATCGTGGTGGCGCATCAGCGCTGGGCCAATCCAATCGAGTAAACTGTTGGCTTTAATCCGGCCTGAGGGCGATAATTGCTCGTCTTTCATCAAAAGCCCTTGCCACTTGCCAATCGTGGTATCGAAGTTTTTCACCATACCCACCAATACCAATTGCTGTTCCGCTCGAGTTAAGGCCACGTATAATTTCCGCATTTCTTCAGCCAACATGTCTTTCTTTTCAAAGCGTTTAGCCATCATTTCAAACATATTTGGATAGGTGATGTGGCGTGTTCTATCAGACAATTTCACCCCAATACCGATAGTGTCATTATAAATCACCGAATGCCTTAAGTCTTGAGTGTTAAAACGCTTGGAAATGTTATAGACGTAAACGAGCGGAAACTCTAAACCTTTTGAATGATGAATAGTATAGACATGGACCGCAGATTGAGCGTCGTCCCCGTGTTTGGGTGCTTGCAGGTCGTTGTCTTTCTCTTGAATTTTCTCAACAAAGCGGATAAATTGGAAAATCCCCTTAAAGGCTGACACTTCATAGTCAGACGCCAATTTATAAAAACCATGCAAGTTATTTTGCCGAATCTCGCCATTTGGCATCCCACCAACATAATCGAGGAAGCCCGTATCTGTATAAATTTGCCAGATTAAAGTCGCCAACGGTTTGTCGCGGGCGATATCCCGCCACGCTAAGTGCCAATCATTCAAAATCCGCAATTTTTCAGCTAGTCTTTCATCTTGCCCTTCATCCATGGCCATATAAGTTTTCATAGCGTCATAATAAGTTGCCTGTTTGTTGGCAATCCGGATTTTCGCTAGGTCTTGCTCATTTAAACCAATAATTGGTGACCGCAAAATAGCCGCCAGTGGAATATCTTGGTAAGGATTATCGATAAATTTTAAGACATTCAACATGACACGGATTTCTGTACGCTGGAAATAGTTCGCCGAATCATCCAACATCAAAGGAATTTTATATTGGGCAAAAACATCCTCTAATTCCGAATGGTTACGTCTAGTTGCTACAAGAATTACTATATCATTAAAGGTGATGGGTCTATCTGCCTGCAGCTTTTTATCATAAATCATGTGCTGGTTGTTGACCTTGTCCAAAATGGATTGGGCAATCAATTCTGCTTGCATTTTCGTCCCATTTGAGACCTCACCATCTAAACCGTCTAAACCTTCCTGGTCGTAATCGCTAGCTTCACTGCCATCTTCCTCCTCGTAAAGGAGAATTTCAGTCTGCATCCGGTCGGTTTCTGGATAGGCGGTAAAGCCCAA
The DNA here is from genome assembly GCF_001053265.1 of Carnobacterium sp. 1290_CSPC. Taxonomy (NCBI): domain Bacteria; kingdom Bacillati; phylum Bacillota; class Bacilli; order Lactobacillales; family Carnobacteriaceae; genus Carnobacterium; species Carnobacterium sp. 1290_CSPC. The sequence continues at coordinate 70,220 of NZ_JVVG01000004.1, read as the reverse complement.
TTTAAGGGCTGCATCCTCATCATAAGCAATCTGCCCCACTTGTGGATCCATGACTTGGCGGAATACAAAGTTGGTAAAATCAAGGACATCTGCTCTTGACCGGAAGTTTTCCGCTAAGACAATCCTCTGCCCTCCATTACCATCCGCGAATTGGTTGAATTTATGGATAAATAAACCTGGTTCAGCAAAGCGGAAACGGTAAATCGACTGCTTCACATCCCCCACCATGAACATATTTGGGTCTTCCGGATTCCCTGATACAGCTTGTAGAATGGCTTCCTGTAAGGCATTGACATCCTGATACTCATCCACCATGACTTCAGTAAACTTGTCCCGATAGTAAGCCTTAGCCTCATTCATAGTATTGACGTTTCCACTCACACTTCCGCCGTCGCCAGTTTCTGTGTCCGCTAACTGCTTACTTAAAATTTGATAGGTAAAAAGTTCGATATCTGAGAAATCTAAGATTCTTTGGTCAAATTTATGGGCTGTCATTCGTTCAGTAAAGACCTTCTCCACATTTATAATGGCTTGCCCAAGTTTTTTAGCATCTTGAATAAAGAGGCCTTGGTAATGCTCGTCAAAGGTAAAGTAAGGCAAGATATCCTTGTCGAATACGTCTTTAATTGTTTTGTCGTGTCGGTCTTTTAACTGAGTTCGTAAATCATTTTGTGCGTCGTTACCATCTTCAAAGTCTTTCTTACTTTTTCGAACTAAAGCAGGGAAAGATGTTGCAATAATTTGTTGGTAGGCATCTTTATAAGAGGCCTTCACATTCGTCTTCAATTGGTCTAAGTAAGCTAACTTTTCTTTCACAGAAATGGCCATTTTTTCAAAACCAACCGCTTCAGCAACTGGCAGGTCTTCAATATACAGTCGTGCAGTATTTTCAAGAGCTTCAATTTCATCTATTAAAGCAGGGACCACATATTCTTGATAAAAATCAGACTCACCGTAGGGGGTATCCTCATCCGGATATTTGGCTACTAATCCATCTAACCAGTCGTTTGGATGGGTATGGACCCGAGACTTGTTGTATAGGTCGAAAATCAACTGGTCAATCTTGTCATCTTTACGGTCGGAAGCAAAGTGTTTTGCCATACGTAAATAATCTTGATTGCCTTCTGCTAATAAGTCCTCTTTCAAGGCCTCCCAAACATTTTCAAAATGCATCATATTTTCAGTTTCATCGGTTAACAATCGGTAAACTGGGTCTAAATCAATCAAGAAATAATAACGTTGGATGACTTGCTTACAAAAGGCATCAATGGTTGAAATATTGGCTTGCGGCAATTTGGCGATTTGTTGCAGGTAGTGTTGACGACTGTCAGCGTCAGATTCTTCATTGATCATTTCTTGTAAGGCTACTTCCAAACGCTCTTTCATTTCACTTGCCGCTTTTTCGGTAAACGTTACAACCAGTAACTCATCCACCCCATAGCCGCGTCGTACCTTCTGCAAAATGCGTTGGACAAGGACACTCGTTTTACCAGAACCAGCAGAGGCTGAAACGAGCAAGTTATCCCCTTCTAAATGTATCGCTGCCCATTGGTCGGCTGTATAACGGGCATTAGCTTCTGTTTGTAATGGAATAGTGGTTTGCTTCTGTCTATTCTTCATCGTCTGTCTGGTCCTCCTCTGCTACACTTTCATCTTTATGGGTATCTGTCATTAAGGCTTGGAAAAATTCATCCTGATTCATAGACGGATTTGGTCGATATTTATTGGTATAGTCCGTTGCATCGAACATAGATACAGACCGGTAAGGCTCAGTCATGGATGGAATGTACGGATCATCATCAAGCGGATTTAAAGCAATATGGCCAGACACAATTTGTTCTGCTGTAGCCACAATCTTCTCTTCAACAAAGGCTAACAACTTATTCAACTCATCCTTGGTTAAGACTTTGGCAGCTTTAGCGAAATCGCCATCTTTCTTCCGGCTCACCGCATAAACGCTCGACTTCCCACCTGGTTCAAGTCCTTCGCTATGAATATCTTCTAATAGATCATAGTCAGCCCGTACATAACCCGACAGTTTCAAGTCCGCCAAAATTTGATCCGCAATATTTTTGTCAGTTAAATCTGTTTGCTTTTCAATTTTCACTTGAGGTTGGAAAATCCGTTGGTAGAAAGCACCTAGTGGCAAGGCAGTTTGACCATCTTGATTTAACTGGTCTAAAGCCACCTTCAAATAAGTATAAAGCTGCAATTGGGACCCTACATAAATCTGGTCAAATTTCACATCATGAGCCGATGACTTATAATCCACCACTTGGATGAAGTTTTGTTCCAGGCCATTTTCAACCTGTGACACCGCATCAATCCGGTCGATTTTACCGCGCAAACGAACTTCTTGACCGTTTGCTAAAGTGAAATGCGTGATGTTCTCTTCTTCCTCGTCCTCATTTTGGGTGTAGCCAAATCGTTGTTCCGTTTCGATAGTTTCTACATCAACCGCTTGGCGTTGCTTGATCATATTTTCAACCAGCAACTGAATGGTCTCTTTCATTGATTCCTGCAAGTAACTATTGCGGTGGTTAACCTTAAAGACCGTGTACTCAGGGTAGACATCCGGATCATTTAGCTTATCCGTCACTTTCCCTAATATTTCCTTGACCTCGCCATCAGAAAGATTAGCCAAATCAAAATCTTTTTGATTTACTTCCTTGAAAAAGTGGTCCAGCATTTCATGGAAGTAATTCCCTGTTTGCAAGGAATCTAATTGGAAGCTAGGTCGCTCTTTTAATTTCAACCCATATTTCAAATAATAAGAGAAGGGATCTCGATTATAGAGTTCAAGCTGGGAAACAGATACGGCCAAAATATCCCCGTATAAAGACCGGGACAATTCTGGTGTAAGTGGCAGTACCGTATTATGGTAGGTCAAACTAGACTGCAACCATTTAAAGAAACCAGCAGTAGATTGATTGGATACTACCTGGTCATATACAGGCCGCCATATCTGGCTTAAACTTTGTAGGCCATGGGCATCTTGGGCCACGGCTTTCAGTAGATAACGGACTTGGGTGTGACCATTACCTAGTTTCAACAAGGTTTCTTCAGCTGCATGGTCAGACGGTTGCCGTAAATATTTGGTTTGAATATCAAAAGTCTCTGCAATACGGCGGATCATTGGCGACAAGCCTTCAGTATCCGCATCGCCGTTATTCAAGGGATAGGAAATATATAAATGATCTGTGGCAGATAGGAATGCCAAATAAGCTTTATAGGCTTCATTGTTATTCTTACTATCGGCCGATTGTTTTAAGGCTTGTAAGTCATCTAATTGACTAACCACTAATTGCCGGTCCTCATTGGTTAAAAGAGATTTCTCTTCATAGACCACCGGTAAGGCATATTTGGACATACCTAAAAGAAAAGTGATTTTCTTTGCCTCTACCCTATTTTCATCAAAAGAGCCAATTGTAACAGAGTCCATTGTTGGTGGCACCATGGCATAGCTTGCGTTTTGAAAGGCCAAATCTAAAATCTTAAAGAAGTATTCTAAGTCAAATGATTCCTCACCAAATAAGAGGACATAGTCGTCCAACATATGGATAAAGGTTTGCCAAGCCTGTTCGTGTTGTCTCGCCTCTTGTAATTGCCCAGCCTCTAAATAGCTGTCCCGCCAATTCATCAAATTGGTTGGAATCCCATTATTGGTTAGGAATTGATAGAAATATGTGATAGCCGCTTCAGTCGTTTGATCCTTTTTCCAATTGTCAAATAGTGGCGACAAGGCCCCAACAACAAAAGCTTTTACCTGGTTAGCGGTTGCTTCGATCGCAATATCCCGCTTTGTCCCTATTTTTTCGCCGTCTTCCCCCACTAAAATATAGGACCAAATACGGTCTTTAGACCACCAAAATTGTCCTTCATAACCATTTCGTAAAACAACATTTTCTGTCAAATCGATCGCATCACGGAATTGAATTTGCTGCTTTTTGGAAGCTGACAATTCATCCGATACTACCTCTACTGAATCAAAAGTTGGATCATTCCAATGGGTCAAGTCACCCAAATCAACTGGCGTTAATAATTCACTACGCAGTAAATCAAAGACATCTTGATACCGCCAATTACCTTGGTAAACCCGATACAAACTCATCATCAGCCGGTAAAGCGGATGGAGAGCCATATCCTCTTGGAAATTTGTGAAATAAGGAATTTCATTGGCATCAAGAGCTGCCTGCAAAGCGTGTTGATAGGTATCCTCATCTCTAGATAGGATTTGGATGTCCTTGTAGCGGTAATCGGCATTTGGATCTGCCACTAATCGATAAATTTCATTGGCTACTTGGTCAGCTTCCATATGAGTAGATGGTACTTCCCAAATTTCCATAACCTGGTTGACTGCCGTTTTAGCAGGGTCAGTTTGCGGAACTTGGCCACTTTCAATACGGTTGTCCGTTCTTAGATAATGATCTAAGACTTTAAAACCATCTGCATAACTGTTGTCTGATTCAGCTACTATAGGATTAGCAAATGGTATCTCTTGCTTTCTAGCAAATTGCATCAATTGATTGTAAGTTTTCCCAGTTACCGTAAATAACTCATACCAGTCCGGCGTCCTAAAATCATAAGGTTGATCTAAATTTAAGACAATTTGCACTTGCGGACAGTTTTCAAGGAAGGCAACAATCGTCTCCAACTCTTGGGCATTAAAATAATCAAAGCCCGTAATGATAATTCTTGTTTTAGATAAGTCTTGGTCCGAAATAGCTTGTCTCAATTGGGCAAAAACGTTTTGGTCTGCCATTGTTAAGCCCGCTAAATACTTTTCGTACTCTCCGTAAATTACAGCCAGTTCTTTCATTTTCTTCACTTGATTTTGAATCAAGGGCTGTTCACTAGACTCATAGCTAGATAACGAATTTAAAAAGACGTCACTGGTAATTTGACCGTTCACTAACTCTTTAAATAAGTCAGCCAAGGCTTCCACAAAACCAATCTGGTTATATTCACCCCGGTATACCAATAAGTCGTCCTTCATATCCGCTAAAACGCGACCGATAACCATGACATTACCAATATCTGAAACGTCCCCAACTGATTGACTATCTTGTTTCTGCAATAAATACCAAGCTAACCGTTTGAAGGACTGCACTTGTAGTCGCATCATGCCAGCATGTTTATTGTCAGTTGTATGGCCAGCATTCAACTGGACTGCCTTCATTTGACGTAAAACAGATATCTCTAAATCAAATTTCATATTGTCGTCAGTAATAATAAAGACTTGATTTTCGACATCTGCTCTTAGATAAGCATCAATGTCTTCATATACAGATTTCAGGTTATTTTGTGTCGGGGTCTTTAAAATAAACTGTAAATTCATAAGCCCTCCTTTTGTAAAAGCAACTATTTTTAATTGCTAAATATATAAAAGGAGAAGTTGACACCGGATAGACGCCAACTTCTTTCTTTGCGGTAAATGTTTTTACCTTCATATATTTAAAAATAGTATTTTATAGATTGTTGTAATCGCCAGCACCTTCAATGATGGCTAGAATAACTTCAGTGGCCTTCACCATCGTTTCTAGGCTAACATATTCAAAACGACCATGCATATTTTCCCCACCAGCAAATAAGTTTGGTGTTGGTAGTCCCATGTAAGTCAATTTAGACCCATCGGTACCACCACGAACCGCAATAATATCTGGTTGGATATCTACAGCAGCAAATGCATTTTCAGCAAGAGTTACAGGACGCATATCTTTTTTAATAATTTCACCCATGTTGTAATATTGATCATTTAAAGTAACTGTGGCAATGTCACTACCATAAAATGCATTTAAATTACCTGCAGCATCTTGGATTAATGCCTTGCGGTTTTCAAATTGTTGACGGTCATGGTCACGAATAATGTAAGTCGCTTTAGCAGCTTCTACATTCCCTTCCATACCCATTAAGTGGAAGAAACCTTCGCGCCCTTCTGTATTTTCAGGACGTTCATTTTCTGGTAATTGGTTATGGATATCGATAGCCACTTGTAAGGCATTGATCATTAAATCCTTCGCTGAACCTGGGTGAATGTTTTTACCTGCTACTTCAACCACTGCTGAAGCCGCATTGAAAGTTTCAAATTCTAATTCACCTAGTGGGCCACCGTCCATAGTGTAGGCGAAATCTGCGCCAAATCGTTCAACGTCAAAGCGGTCAGCCCCAACACCAATTTCTTCATCCGGACCAAAAGCCACTTTCACTTCTCCATGCTTAATGGATGGATTGTCGATTAAGTATTTACCAGCAGTAACAATCTCAGCGATACCCGCCTTGTCATCTGCACCAAGTAAAGTTGTCCCATCCGTTGTAATCAAAGTTTGACCGACATATTTGTTTAATGAATCAAACTCAGCAGGATTTAATTCATAGCCAGAATCACCTAAAGGAATCACGCCACCATCATATTTTTCAATGATTTGCGGGCTAACATTTTCAGCGTTAAAATCTGCCGTATCTACGTGGGCAAAGAAACCGATTGTTGGGTATTCTTTGTTGTCATCTGTTGCTGGAATTGTTGCTGTGACAAATGAGTCTTTCTCATTGTAGAAGACATCTGAAAAACCTAAAGTCGTTAATTCTTTAGCTAATTTCTTAGCGAATGCTACTTGGTTTGGTGATGAAGGCACTTGGTCCGCATTCGCCTCGTTTGAGCGCGTATTCTCTTTTGCATAAGTCACAAAGCGGTTTAATAATTCTTGGTCTTTAATTTGATAAGTCATTCAGTATTTCCTCCTATATAAATGTAAATGGATCCGTATTTAATTGGCTAGCAACTACATCAACCTGCCAGTTATTTTCATCGTTCCATTGCTTAAACATGTCTGTCATTTTAGATTTTACGATTGATTCAAAATGGTGACCTGGGTCGATCACGTTCAAGCCCGCCGCAATCATATCGTGGCCGGTATGGTAGTAAACGTCACCAGTGATAAAGGTATCCGCACCCTTAGCCAGTGCATCCTCGAAGTAAGAACCGCCGTCACCTCCTAGAATAGCCACCCGTTTAACAGGTCTATCTTTATCAGCAACCACCATCCTTAAACCATTGACGCCCGTTTTTGCTTTCACAAATTCACCGAAAGCTTCTAGAGTCATCGGTTCAGCTAAATCTCCGATGCGTCCAATACCAATCGCTTGCCCGGTCGTTTCATCTATCGTATGGGTTCGCAAAACTTCTACGTTTTCAACCTCGTATAAATCAGAAAGCCAGGCATTCATCCCAGCTGGCGCAGCATCCAAATTGGTATGAGCCGCGTATACCCCAATACCTGAGCGAATAATTTCCGCATACATCGCTTGTTGCGGATCATCCTCCGTTAGGCGTTTCACCGGTTTAAAAATGGGTGGATGGTGGGCAAAGATGAAATCCGCTCCAATTTTCTTAGCCTCTTCAACCACTTCGGGGCGAATATCTAAGGTCACCAAAATCTTGTGAATATCTTGGTCGAGATGACCAAAATGTAAACCAGTTGGGTCCCCTTCAACCGCATAATATTCTGGTGCAAAAGTTTGGAACTGCTGGATAAAGTCTTTAATTGTGAGTGACAAATCAATGCCTCCTTAAGCTAATTGTGCTTGTATCGCTGCCTTCAATTCTTGGTAACGGGCAATCTTGCTTTCATCGCGGTTGCTGGCTTGTTCAAGTTGGTCTAATACATAGTTTGTCCGTTTCAATTCTAACTGCCATTTTTCCTGGAAAATGGCAGTATATTTCTCTTTGTTAAATAAGCCAAATAAAATATCATCATTCGTTAGTTTCTGTTGTAAGTTGTCTCGGTAATCCGCTACAATCACTTCATAAAACTTACCATTTTCAGCAATCATCGCTTCATCAACGATCTCATAAGAATGGGTGTTTAACCATTGACGCACCTTGTCTTCTGCCACATTTGGTTGCAGAATAAGACGCGGATTAGTCGCTAATTTACCGTCAATTAACCCTTGAGCTAGAATATCCACGATTAAAGCGCCGCCCATACCGCAAATGGTAATGGTGTCAATTTGGTCTGATGGTTCAATAACCGCTAAACCGTCTCCAAGTCGCGCTTCAACCTTATGCCCTAATTCCTGACGAGCAATTTCTTGCTGGGCAGACTGAAAAGGTCCTGCCACAACTTCACCAGCAATTGCACTAGTGATTTTATCTTGACTAGCCAAATTGACCGGTAAGTAAGCGTGGTCTGACCCAATATCTGCCAGCCGCGCGCCATCTTTCACAAAAGATGCGACCGATGCTAGTCGGTCTGATAAGTGATTTACATTCATAATTTATCTTCTCCACTCGTTTTCAATACAGAACAATTATAACAAAGATTCAGGTATTTTTTAGGGATTTGCCTCGTAAAATAACAAGATAATTTTTACTTTACAAGAAATTTTATGAGACAGATAAACGGTCGTTTCACCAAAGAACTTCCAATGTCGACTTTTCATTTAATAATAAGGACTTGGAAGTTTTTTTATTTTTATTCACAATCATCTAGCACGATAGAGGTGCTCGCGGATATTAATCGATTACCCAAGCACTTTATCAATAACTCTTTTCTATTGAGCCAATCTGCCACAAGATATATTTGAATTGTTTCTTCCTATATAATGTGTTTTCTGTGATTGATTATACTTTTTATTATATACTAATAATGAATATTTAACAGCTATGCGATGGTTCCAAAAATCACAAATGACTGTAGTTAATATGAACGGAGGTATTTTATGGCTATTAAAAACCTACAACAAGTGCTAGATTTCTGGTTTGCAGCTGAAAATGCAGACTTGTTGTTCGCAAAAGATAATAATTTTGATGCCACAATCCGCTACCAGTTTCTAGATACTTGGACAGCGGCTGCTAATAATGAACTTTGGCAATGGCGCGATGATCCTTATGGACGCTTGGCTGAAATTATTGTCTTAGACCAATTTTCCCGCAATCTCTGGCGTGGATCTGCCAAGTCATTTTCCCAAGATAAAATGGCTCTTGCCCTGTCACAAGAATTGTATCACCATCCAGCTTTTAATGACTTATTTAACGAGCAAGAAAAAATCTTCGCAGTTATGCCTTTTATGCATTCTGAATCTAAAACCGTCCACAAATGGACGCTAACCATTTTTCAAGAAATTGGCAACGAGAATAATTTATACTGCGAAAAGTTACACAAGAACATCATCGACAAGTTCGGCCGATATCCACACCGCAATGAGGTGCTAGGTCGCGAAACTACCGCTGAAGAAGCTGAATTCCTGACCCAAGAAAACTCTTCATTTTAAACATTTATCTAAGTAAAAGCAAACTACATAGGAGGTTTTTACATGATTGGATTATGTTCAGTCACCTTTAGAGACGATTCCGTCGACTACATCATCGATTTAGCCAAGGAAGCCGGCATTCAAGCTATTGAATGGGGTAGCGATAACCACCTGCCCAAAAATGATATCGCACAAGCCGAGAAAGTCGCTCAATTAATGCAAGAAGCTGGTTTAACCACTTCATCCTACGGGGCCTACTACAAACTTGGGTCATTCGATGATTTCGAGCCCTTCATCCAAATCGCACAAATAGTTGATGCGTCAATCATTCGCGTTTGGGCCGGGGAAGAAGGATCTGCGGACGTGGATGGTGAATACCGCGAAGACATTATTGAAGATGCGAACCGTATCGGCAAAATGGCAGCCGAAGCCAACCTATCTATCGCCTTGGAATACCACATGGACACCCTAACTGATACGCCAGCATCTGCCCAACAACTCATGCAAGAGATTACTGCGCCTAATGCCTACTTATATTGGCAACCGGCAGAGTCACTAACGGTTGAAGAACGGATCGAAAGCTTACCGAATTTAGCACCATGGATTACTAACGTTCACGTCTTTCATTGGCAGGACTTCTACAACCGTTATCCATTAGCTGACGGACAAGATGAGTGGCTACAGTACATCCGAACCATTGAAATAGAATCCCAAAACAAACATCATTACCTCATTGAATTTGTACCTGGCGAAAACCAAAAACAAGGTTTCTTAGACAGTGTAGCAACATTAAAAGCTTGGTTATACCAATTGAATATTGAATACTAATTCATCGCCAACAATAAACAAAGACGTAAGAGCTTGGTCAGCCTCCCAGCCAACAAGTTCTTGGGCATTTTTCCTATAGCCGTCTATTCAAATTTTTGACCTTATTGATTAAGTGTTATCAGATAGACTTATTTAATATAGTTCGAAAAGTCTGTGAGTTTGAAGGTTTTGGTATTCCCGTCAATGGTAATGACTTTATTCCCTAATTTAAATTGAATAAAGTACAAAAATACCCTGAATATTATCCGGAAAAAGGACAATCCTCAGGGTAGCTGACTATTTAATTAGATGATGATCGTGGTGATTAACCTCTTCGGCCATCTTCTCTTTATAATCATAGGTCCTATATTGAATGATAGACTGACTGTAAAATCTGTATAGATAATATTGCAAGTAAGCGGCCAATGAACCAATCAGGGTTCCAATGACAATACCTTCAAATCGGTAGCTAATATAGTCAAAGCCAAGATTTGGATTCTGGAAGGTTAATTGAATCAAGACCATATTGGTCACGAAGAAAATCCCCATTGAATAATTGCGCGGGATAAAGTACTCTGCCAATACGTATAAAATAACGACTGCACCGATCCGTAAAATATGCGGGATTGGGATAATAATGATTAAAGCAGCTGTTGCCAGTCCGGCGATGGTCCCGAAAACCCTTTGGAAGCTTCTATTTAAAATAATTTCCAGAGTATTTCCTTGTAGGATGGCTGAACAAGACACGATAATCCATGAATAAGGACTCAGATCGAGCACAATATTCAAATAAGACGCGAAGAATAAGACGCTTGCATAATAGAAAGAATCAACCACCATCCGTGGATCTTGTCGAATAGCCTCCTTGAAATGGAAGGTGAAGGTGAAGGTTTGTTTAGGTAAATGCAGGTATTTCACTAATAGAAAGGCCATGATTAGGGAAACCACAATCCCGTAGGCAAATTCAAGCAATTGCACAGGCATTTGATTGAGTGGTATATCTCGTGTAGCTGCTGCTGCCATCACTAGAATAACGAAGATGTCTCCTGGCTTATCAATCCGGTAAATTCGGTAGATCAATCTAGCAAAAAAGGCTACCAACCCAATAGCTATAGGGGCAATTAAAGGGATTTGTCCGATGATTAAGCCGACTGTATAAGACACCATCAAGGTCATGGCCACAAAAACCATCCGTTTAATTGTCCGGCTACCTTCAAAAGATTGAAAATGTAAAAAAGTAAATAAGCCTAAGCTAGATGTAGCATTAATCCCAGGCACACCCAATAAATAACCGGTTAAATTGACAATCAAGATACAAAAACCAGCGACTAATACCCGTTCTAAATGATCATTTGGCGAGGGTTTTAATAATAATGTTTGTTTAATAAATGAACGCATGTATTCTCCTCCAAAAAATACCGGACCTGCCTTTTTTATATCAGCCAGCATCCGGTTGCCCTTCCATTATACCATGAAAGTTTTCACTACATTTTCATTTTTTACCATTGATTGACATGGTCAACGATTTTAAACCCGTCAGAACTTAATTCATACACTGTGTCACACACTGATTTTAAAAACTGTCGGTCGTGGGAAACGGTGATGATAGCGCCGGGATAATCATTGAAAACCGTACGGATTTCTTGTTGAGAAGAAGCTGAGAAATTCCTAGTCGGTTCATCTAAGAGTAAGACATTATAGCCTTTGAGGTCCAAACTAGCTAAGATGAGTTTTCCCTTTTGCCCACCGGATAAGTAAGCTATTGGTTGGTCCATTTCTTCAGGTAAAAAGCGGAGACTACCCAAATAAGTCATGATTTGCGTTCTTTCTTCCTTTCCCCCAGTGGTAGTCATAAATTCGATAGGGGTTTGGTCATCAGGAATTTCCTCGCTGTATTGTTGGGGCATGTAGCCCGCTTGAAGGCCTTTAGCATCTTTTAAATCATGCCAAAGTTGACGAAGAAAAGTCGTTTTGCCAATACCATTAGGGCCAATAATGCCGATCTTATCTTGGCCTTTAGCAGTCAATTGCAGATTGTCGGCTAAAATGCGGTCATCAATGGTTACTTGACCGTCGTCTATGTGCACGACCACTTGGCTCTTGCCTAAAGGGTTCACGTTTGAAAATTCAATATGAATGGGCGCTTCTTTAATCGGATGGTCCACAAATTTGGCCCGTTCGCGTTCAAATCTCTTGTCCATAGATTGGACAGCTTTCATCTTTTTAGCAAGAAGTCGTCCTGCAGTAGAATCCTTGGTATTGTTCAATTGGTGGTCTACTGAATCGTGCACGCGGTTAAACTTCGCCATCCGTTTTTGGTCTTCTTCCCGCTGCTTGTTGGCTAAATTCTCCTGATTGGACATCTCTTGGTCACGGTGGGTCAGGTAATTTTCGTAGCTGTCCTTTACAAAGGTTGACCGGGCAGTCGACTTGTTGGTCAATCTTTCTACATGCAGGATATGGGAGGCGGTTCGTTTAAGCAACAACTCGTCATGGGAAATATAAATCATAGCCAAGTCGCTCTGCTGAATAAATTTTTCAAGCCAGAGACTGGTTTCGACATCTAGGTCATTAGACGGTTCATCCATCAACAACAAATCCGGCTCATCCATCAACAAGTCAATCAATTGTAACTTGATCCGCTCACCCCCAGACAGGTCCCCCACTAACTGCTGGTCATAAATCCGGTCCACATCAAAATCTAGCTGGTTACCCAGTTGATAGAGCAATTGATAATCCACATCTGCGTAATCCCGACCCCTGAAAAAATAATTTTCCAATGACTTTGCTAGGTCCTCATTTGCCATAGCTTGAGGTAAATAAGCCAACTTGGTAAAATGATTGGCCATTTGCCCGGTAATTTCAAGATAAGATTGAATGCTTTCATCCCCGACAATATATTTTAGAATCGATGATTTTCCGTTACCCTCTTCGCCAATGATTGCGACCTTATCACCAGGGTTTACCACAAATGATAAGTCGTCAATCACGGTGAATAGAGTGCTAGCTTGCGTCATGGTTAAGTGTGTAATTAGTAACATGTATGTACCTCCTTTATTATTTTGGGCACAAAAAATGCCCTACTAGATTGTTCTATAGTAGGACAAATATTGAACATGAATACTTGAAGAATGACGATGCCAACCCAATCTAGGTCTATTGTATACCCTAGATATAGGCCCGCTTGCATATTCCGATAAACTTTCTCCAATGTTAAAAATGCATACAAAAAAGAAAGGTCCTAGTATCCGTCCAAAGTTTTTTTATCCTACCAAAATAGCCCAGGTTAAACAAACACTAACGTCAGTGTTTTTTCTCGCTCACTATTTTAAATAAAGTAGGATTATAACTTCATTGGACTTGATACCTGACCTTTCTTTGAAATTGTTATGTTATAAAAGCAATTTACCAGGATTTTGAGGGTAAGTCAACCTATTAAATATCATTTAGAAGGGCATTCTTATACGTATCTGCTAGCCTTATTCACGCTCAAGAGCTGTTTTCAACTTAGCTAAAGCTTGGTCCACCACATCTTTTGTGACATTTAATGGGGGTAGTAAACGGATGACGTTATCCTTAGCTGAAGTCACTAACAAACCTTGGTCTGCTGCCGCCGCAATCACTTGGGCTACTGGCTTAGTAACTTTCAACCCAATCAAAAACCCTTGACCACGAATTTCTTCTACTAGTGGGGATTGCCAAGATTGTAATTGATCCTTGATATACGCAGATATAACTTTCACATTTTTCAAAAGTTGTTGGTCTTCAATGGCTGACAAGACGTAGTTGCCCGCTGCTGTAGCTAATGGATTGCCACCAAATGTAGTGCCGTGGTCACCTGGTTTAAAGTGGTCGGCCACTTGGTCCTTTGCCACTACAGCCCCAATTGGTAAGCCCCCACCTAACCCTTTTGCTAGGGTGATGATATCTGGATTTAAAGTCGTTTGTTGGAAGGCGAACATGGTTCCTGTCCGGCCAATTCCTGTTTGAATCTCATCTACAATCACTAGGACATCCTCTTGTTTTTGCAGTGTGTTGATAGCAGACACGAATTCAGGCGTAATGGCATTGACCCCACCCTCTCCTTGGATGACCTCAAGCAAAATGGCACAAGTATTCTTGTTAACTGCCTTTTTTAAAGCGTAAACGTCATTAAAATCCACATATTTAAAACCGACTGGTAAGGGTTTAAAGGCGGTGTGCATGTCTTCTTGGCCGGTTGCTGTTAAGCTGGCCAAGGTCCGACCGTGGAAAGATTGGGTCATGGAAATAATTTCAAAGGCATCCGGCCCCTTGTTCTCAGTCCCCCATTTACGGGCCAGTTTAATAGCTGCTTCATTGGCTTCAGTCCCCGAATTGGCGAAGAAAGTCTTGTCCAGATTTGAAACTTGGCTTAATTTTTCGGCTAGTTTTACCCCATTTTCATTCCAGAAAAGGTTGGACACATGGATCAGATTGCCCGCTTGCTTGGTAATAAAATCGACGAATCCTTGGTCGGCGTGCCCTAATACGTTACAGGCGATGCCAGAAATGAAATCGATGTACTTTTTCCCATCAAGGTCTTCAACATAGGGACCTTGGCCTCTGACCAAAACTGTTTCTTGGCGGTTAAAGGTGTGCATGGTGACTTCTTGTCCTAATGCAATCAATTCTTGCGTATTGAGATTTTGTGTTGTCATATGCTCCTCCTAACTCCGGTAGTCGGCGTTAATTTTGATGTAATCTTCAGTCATATCGCAGGTCCAAACGGCGGTCTTACCATTGCCGAGGCCTAAATCGATATGGATGGTGATTTCTGTTTCAGATAGGATTTCATAGGCTAAATCTTCATCAAATACTAGCCCCTGACCATTCTTGCAGGTTATAATCTCTCCCTTTTCAGAAATGAAACTGATCTGAATTTTGGCTGGGTCGAGGTAGTCTGGCTGGGATTGGCCAACGGCTGATAATACCCGGCCCCAGTTAGCGTCTTGCCCGTAAACAGCTGTTTTCACAAGGGAGGATGTCGCTACTTGCTTGGCAATCGCTTCAGCGTCTGCTTGACTCGCAGCGCCTTTCACAGCAACGGTAACAAATTTCGTAGCCCCCTCCCCGTCGGCCACAATTTCTTGAGCCATCATTTGACAGATTTCCGTCAATTTCTCTTGGAAAATCAATATATTTTGCTTAGTTGGTTTAACAGAGACTTTGTTGGTAGATGCCAGAAGGACGGTGTCGTTGGGACTAGTATCCCCGTCAACTGAAATCTTATTAAAAGATTGGTTAACAGACTCTTTCAGTAATTGCTGTAAGGTTTCTTGGCCAAGGTCTAAATCAGTCACAATATAAGACAACATGGTTCCCATATTCGGGTGAATCATACCTGACCCCTTGGCAATGGCCGCTAGGTGAACGGGTTGCCCTTCGATTTCAAAGGCAATAGCTGCTTGCTTAATTTTGGTGTCCGTAGTCATAATGGCTTCAGCCGCTCGAATCGAATCACCGTCTGTCAGATTATGGGTTAATGTGTCCACTTGGTCGTCGAAATTACTCAGGTCCATTGGTACACCAATAACACCTGTAGAACAAATCAGGATTTCATCTGGTTGAATTGTTAGCTTGCTAGCAAGTGTGTTGGCCATAATTTGAACATCGGTATCTCCTTTTGGTCCGTTAAAGGTGTTGGCATTTCCGGAATTAATCATAATGGCTTTAAAGGTAGCCTGTTCATTCAGGCGTTTTTTATCATATTTGATATGATGGGATTGGATGGCATTTTTAGTAAATACCCCTGCCATAGTGGCCCCCTTTGGAAAATAAATCAGGGCTAAATCTTTGTTGCGGTATTTGAAACCAGAATGGATACCAGACACCCAGACATTTTCAATGGCGCAAAGGCCTCCAGAAATAGCCTGACTAGTTAAGGAATGTATTTCAGCATTTTCACTACTTATTGAGGTCGGTAATTGACTTTGTGACATGTATTCAAACTCCTTTCATCAGTGGTTATGGGAAGATTGGGGCTTGGGTAAGCCCAGTCGTTTGGTCTAGGCCAAACATTAGATTCATATTTTGGATGGCTTGCCCAGCTGCACCTTTTACTAGGTTGTCTATGACGGCAAAAATCACTAACCGGTTGGTTCTTTGATCGACTTTGACTTGGATTTGGGCAAAATTGCTGGCCCGAACCGCTTTAATTTGTGGCAATTGGTCTTGGCCTAGGATGTGAATAAAGTATTTGTCTTGGTAATAATCTTGATAGATTTGACGGACTTGGCCTTCATTAATGTCTTTAATTAAGTCCACATAGATTGTGGCATGAATGCCCCGTTCGGTTGGTAACAAATGCGGGGTGAATTGAACAGTGACTTGATTGTTGGCGACATTATTTAAAGTCTGCTCAATTTCAGGAATATGGCGGTGGGCCATAGGGTTGTAAGCGTAAAAGTTGTTAGCTAACTCAGTCAGTAAGTTGGCTACCTTGGCAGACCGGCCTGCCCCAGAGACACCTGTTTTGGCGTCAATAATTATTGAATCGGTTCGAATGAAATCTTGGTCGATTACTGGCAATAAGGCGAGCAAACTGCAGGTCACAAAACAGCCAGGATTGGCGATTAAATCTGCCTTTTGAATGTCGGCTGCGTAAAGTTCAGGCAAACCGTAAACCGCTTGTTCAAGTAAATCAGGTTCTGTTTGTGGAATGCCATAATATTCTTGGTAGACTTGGCTATCCTTAAGTCTAAAATCCGCCCCCAAATCAATCACCTTGACGTCATGCGCTTGGGCTGCTTTCGCGATTTCCATGGATACCCCGTGCGGCAAGCACAAGAATAAGACATCCACTTGGTCGAAAATTTGGTTTGGATCATAAGCCACGAAGGATTGGTCGATTAAGCCCTTGAAATGAGGATAATAGTCCTGAACCTTAGTTCCCACTTCATTTCTCGAAGTTAAAGTGGTTAATTCAATATCTGGTCGGGTCACCAACAAGCGGATTAATTCTTCACCTGTATAGCCAGTTGCCCCGATAATCCCTACATTAATCACCTAATCGCCTCCTTTGTCATTATTGTTTGGCCAGAATAAGTTGCCGTTTGTAGCTGCCATGATGGCTTTAATTGAGTGCAAGCGATTTTCTGCTTGTAAGAATTGTTTGGCGTAATCGGCCTGGAAGACTTCATCTGTCACTTCCATTTCTTGGTAGCCGTATTGGTCTAAGACTTGCTGGCCGTAAGTGGTTTTTGCGTCATGGAAGGCAGGTAGGCAATGTAGGAAAATGAAATTCGCTGTCTCAACTTGGTCTATCAATTGTTTGTTGACTTGGAATGGCATTAATTGCTTGATCCGGTCTTCAAAGGTCGCTTCCTCGCCCATTGACACCCAGACATCTGTGTATATAATGTTGGCCGTTTTCACGGCTTGAACTGGGTTATTTGTTACGGTGATTTTGGCATTTGTTGCTTTGGCGATGTCTTGAGCGGTTTCAAGAATATCTTGTTCAGGTTGTAATTGTGAGCTAGTCGCAATGGTAATGTCAACGCCCAACTTGGCACCAGCAATCATTAAAGAGTTGGCCATATTGTTACGACCGTCACCTAGATAGACTAAGTGGTGCCCTTTTAAACAACCAAAAATCTCTTTAATGGTCATAAAGTCCGCAATCATTTGGGTTGGATGCCAGGTATCGGTCAAGCCGTTCCAAACTGGTACACCAGCGTGGGCGCCTAATAATTCGACTGCGTTTTGGTCAAAACCACGATACTCGATGCCATCAAACATGGCGCCAAGAACTTTTGCGGTGTCGATAACAGATTCTTTCTTACCGAGTTGGATGTCGTTGGCCCCAAGGTATTCAGGGTGACCGCCTAGATCGTTGACCGCTACGGTAAAGGCGGCCCGGGTCCGAGTGGAAGATTTTTCAAATAATAAGGCAATATTTTGACCTTTTAAATATTCGTGTGGAATGTTGGCTTTTTTTAATTTTTTTAGATGCAAGGCGAAGTCTATTAGGAATTCAATTTCTTCACTGGTATAATCCAGTAATTTTAAAAAGTTTTTATTTTGTAAGTTCATGTGTATACCACCTTTTTAAGCTGTAATCATGGTGCCAATGCCATTTTTGGTAAATAATTCTAAGATAATAGCATGGGGAATGGTGCCGTCGATAATCTGGCAAGAATGGACACCCGATTGAATGGCACCTAGGCAATTTTCCACTTTAGGAATCATGCCGCCAGTAATGATCTTGTTTTCAATGGCTTCTTGGATTTGGTCAGCGGACATAACGGAATATAAAGTTGATGGGTCAGCCGGATCTTCATAGATGCCGTTAATATCAGTCAGGTAAATCATTTTTTCAGCCTTTAAAGCTGAGGCAATCGCAGCGGCCGCTTCATCAGAATTGATGTTCAAGCTCTCACCTTTGGGTCCATAAGCGATGGGTGAAATCACTGGAAGCATATTATCATCTAACATTTGGTTGAGATAGTCCGTGTTGACATTGGTTACCTGGCCAACTAAACCAAGCGATTCATCTTTCTTCACAGCTTCCATGACTTTATTGTCCTTACCAGAAACTGAAACTGACGAAACGCCCTCCTCATTCAACATGGTCGTTAAATTGGGTGAGATTAAACCAGTTAATACCATCTCCACTGTCCGCATGACGTCACTTGAAGTCACTCGCAAACCATTAATAAAATGAGGTTCAACCCCTTGCATCTCAAGCATCCGGTTAATTTCCGGTCCACCACCATGTACGATAATTGGCTTCATTCCAACGTACGACAGCCAAGCGATATCTGAAATCACTCGCTGACGCATTTCCTCAGAAATCATGGCATGACCGCCATATTTAATCACCACAATTTTTTGGTGAAAATCCTTAATATATGCCAAGGAATTTATTAAAATATCTGCCTTCTCAATATCTTGCTTACTAATCTCTATCACTTTTCTCCTCCATTTCATCAAAAAACACCCCTACATCTGCATCTCGCAAATATAGAGGCGTTAAACCGCGGTACCACTCTACTTAGGCATTTTCCATTGATTTTAATCACCGGAAAATGGCTATCTCTCATCCTAACGTGGACACTACGTCCTTGTTCAGTTTTTTAACCTAACAAGAAATCTTTAAAGCGCGGTTCAATTGGTTGATATCAGTAGTCTCACACCATCACTACTTCGCTTGGCATACGCCCCAATTTACTTTCTTTATCTACGATTCATTTATATATAAAAAAGCCCCGTTCCATGTTCAAATAGAACATAGAGACGGGGCTTAGCCGTGGTACCACTCTAGTTAACTCAAATTGACAAACAATTGAATTCACTCGATTTTGTTAACGCTGCATCAGCGAAATTAGCTACTTGCTTTCACCAATTTATCTATGAAGTGCGGTTCAGTGATGTCGTCATATTAGGCTTCCACTCTATCCTAACTCGCTGTGAATCCAATCATCATTTACTCTCTTCATACTTGATCTTTAATATTTCCATTATTTTATTAGGAAATAATGATAAAGTCAAATGTTTTATCAGAGATTTTTTAAGTTAGTGATATGTTTTTTGCATCACTGTCTTGCATAGAATTCATTAAACCTTAGCGCCAACCGCTTTTTCGTCTAAAACTTTCGTATAGGCTTTAAAGGTATCTAGGTGGGTAAACAATGACGCTAATTGGCTGATGGCAGTTAATCTAGTCGCCAACCCTTTTTCATACCCTGGCACATTACCCGTTGTATCCACCACTAATTGCACATCATTTTCAGTGATGTATTGGTTTAACTCATCTGTATTTGAGAAGACTGTAAAGTTATCTGATTCAAGCTTTTCGTCTGCGTCATTGATGTAGATTGCTAATGGGTAACCTGCCTTATGCAACTTGGTCAAGTCCGCTTCGATTTCTCCTAAATCTGCTTTAAACAAGTTGAAGACAATCGCACCATCTTCAGTCGCTTGAATGTTGGCTCCTTCAAAGGCCCTTTGTAGGGCAATGGCGTATGTCTTACCTGACCCCATCACTTCACCAGTTGATTTCATTTCTGGACTAACCGCTGGATCAACACCATTTAATTTAGTGAATGAGAAGACCGGTGCTTTCACATGGACTTGGTCATCAGTATAGTCGAATACCCCGCTAGTATAGCCTTGCGCTTGTAAGCTAGTCCCCATGATCACGTTTGTAGCAATTTGTGCGATTTCAATATCTGTTACTTTTGATAAGAATGGCACTGTTCGGCTGGCTCTAGGGTTCACTTCGATAATAAAGACTTTATCATTTTCCACGATGAACTGGATATTCACCATCCCAATTGTGCCTAAGCCATTTCCAATTTTGATGGTTTCATCGATAATTTGGTCGATGACAGCTTGTGATAATCTTTGTGTAGGGAAAACAGCCATGGAGTCACCTGAGTGGACACCCGCTGCTTCGATATGTTCCATGATACCTGGGATAAAGACATCCGTGCCGTCGCAAATGGCGTCCACTTCAACTTCAATCCCTTGAACGTAGTGGTCAATCAAGATTGGCGCTTCTTGTTTTAATTTATGACTTTCAACCAAGGCGTCATTCATGTAAGTGGTTAAGTTTTCTTCGTCATAAACCACTTCCATCCCTCTACCACCTAGGACAAATGATGGTCTAACAAGTACTGGGTAGCCACCAATTTTTTCTGGGATAGCTAGCGCTTCTTCTAAGGTTAAGGCTGTAGCACCTTCTGGTTGGGCAATATTTAATTGGGTTAATGCTTGTTCGAATAATTTTCTATCTTCAGCTCGGTTCATGTCTTCAACCGATGTCCCAAGAATTTGGATACCAGCTTCTTTCAAGTCATTGGCCAAGTTGATGGCAGTTTGTCCACCGAATTGAATCATGACACCGATTGGTTGCTCCCGTTCAATAATAGCCATCACATTTTCAAAAGTAACTGGTTCAAAGAATAATTTGTCAGAGATCGAGAAATCAGTAGATACTGTTTCAGGGTTAGAGTTGATAATCAAGGCTTCATACCCTGCTTTTTGTAAGGCTTTTACACAGTGAACAGTTGCGTAGTCAAACTCAATTCCTTGTCCGATTCTGATTGGACCAGAACCTAATACTAAAACGGATTCTTTATCAGTAGCTGTATTAACTTTGTTTTCACCAGCATAAGAGGTGAAAAAGTAGCTTGCCTCACCGTAGTCACCCATACCCCAGATGGTTACAGGGACAAAATTAGGTGCAAGGGCATGTTCATCTCTAAAGGATTTCACTTCATTCACGGTTACTTTGGCAAGTTGCGCAATTGTTTGGTCATCAAAGCCGTTTAATTTCGCTTCTGCCACAACACCTTTATCTAGCGGTTTATCTTTAAGCGCTGCTTCAATGTCCACGATATGTTTGATAGCTTTTAGGAATAATGGGCGGATTTTCGTATGGTCTTCAGCTTCTTCTACAGTCATTCCACGACGAATCGCTTCTGCCAAGTAGAAGATACGGTCATCTTTCACTTCGACAATTTCTTTTAAAATTTTCTCGTCTGACGCTTTAGCAGCATCCACATCGAATAAGTGTGGGTGGCCGTTATCAAGCGATTGGATTGATTTCAACAAGGCTTCTTCAATCGATTGACCTAGTGACATTACCTCACCAGTTGCCTTCATTTGCGTCGTTAAGCTTCTATCTGCATTTTTGAACTTGTCGCTTGACCACCGTGGCACTTTTGCAACAGTATAAGTAATATTTTTTGGATCATATTCGGAAAAAGTCGTTTCAGTGTAAGGGTTGTATAATTCGTCAAAGCGATACCCTACTGCGATTTTAGCTGCCACTCTGGCAATGGGGAAACCTGTCGCTTTTGAAGCTAGGGCTGATGAACGAGACACACGAGGGTTTACCTCAATGATGTAGTATTCTTGTGTATCGGGTTTTAAGGCAAGTTGTACATTACAGCCACCTTCAATTTCTAAGGCTTGAATAATTTTAATGGCTACATCTGCTAGCATGTCATTTTGTGCTTGATCAAGCGATTGATTAGGGGCAAACACAATTGAATCACCTGTATGTACACCAACTGGGTCGAAGTTTTCCATCGAAGTGATGACTTTTGCAACACCCGCGCCATCTCTCATGACTTCGTATTCGATTTCTTGGTAACCAGCAATTGATTTCTCAATTAAACATTGGGTTACTGGCGATAAAATCAAACCGTTTTTAACGATTTTTTCAAGTGATGCTTGGTCTTCAC
The DNA here is from genome assembly GCF_001053265.1 of Carnobacterium sp. 1290_CSPC. NCBI lineage: Bacteria > Bacillati > Bacillota > Bacilli > Lactobacillales > Carnobacteriaceae > Carnobacterium > Carnobacterium sp. 1290_CSPC. The sequence continues at coordinate 47,952 of NZ_JVVG01000004.1, read as the reverse complement.
AGATACCACCACCAGAACCACCCATGGTAAAGGCTGGTCTTACAATAATCGGGTAACCAATTTCATTGGCAAAATCAACCGCTTCATCAACAGTGTGAACAATTGTCGAATCTGGAACAGGTTGGCCGATTGAAGTCATCAAGTTTTTAAATAACTCACGGTCTTCTGCTTGGTCAATGGCTTTAAGGTTGGTACCAATTAACTCAATATCTAGTTCTTCTAAAATACCTGAAGCATCTAAGGTCAAAGCCATGTTTAAGCCTGTTTGACCACCAAGCGATGGTAAAATTGCATCTGGTTTTTCTTCGTATAAAATTTTAGAAACCATTTCTTCAGTAATTGGCTCGATATAAATCTTATCGGCCATCTTGCGATCAGTCATTATTGTCGCTGGATTCGAATTAATTAGGACAACTTCGTATCCTTCTTCTTTTAATGCGAAACAAGCTTGAGTACCAGCATAGTCAAATTCGGCTGCTTGTCCGATTACAATGGGACCAGATCCGATAACTAGAATTTTGTGAATATCTGTTCTCTTTGGCATAATTTTTCCCCTTTTCTAATGACCTATCGATTGCACACCAAATCCACCAATTTCTTTAAACACCCCAAATTCAAGCTACATACCTGCAATCTGTGGGATTTTATTAAAAACATCGGTGCCGATTGGCTTTATTAAAATTAAAATACTTTCCCTTTCATTTTTCACAGACTCAGATATGACCCTTAATGATTTTTGAAGCCAACTTGTCATCTGCTTTTTGATTGCGAAGTATTTTTTCCTTTGTCGTACTTTACGGCATGTTGATATGAAGGTCAAACAAAAAATGAAAACAGCATCATCTTTTTCTAACTTTTTAGCCATATTTTTTATTGAAAACCCACTTCTTTCTATATAAGCCGTTGAAAAATATGAACTTGATATGAATATATAAAAAAACAAATAGATACAATCTTTGTCTTTGTCCCCCTTGATTTACTATCAATATTTCAAATTTGTGTTTTTTTAACCTCTGATTTATCGGTGAAATTTTAGGGCTTTGCTAAAATTTGCTAAACTGAATTAAACAAGGAGTCACGATAAAGGCGTGGAATCATGACTATAATCACTTACTTATTTTTCTATGGATAAGCCACAGATGCAATGCCCTACTATAAAGAAACACTAGGTGGTAAAATATTAGTCGCAGTTGAATATGGCGCTATGGTAGATACTGAAAATTCCGGTCAATTACCAAAAACATAGCACCATCATTTGCTGCGCGGTGCCCTAGACATTGACGGCAAGAGTTTATTATTCTCAGACGAATTTCCTAGTGAAGGTTAACCCGACTACAATGATGTCTCTGTGTCTATTATGTCTAGTGATTTTGACCAGTTACAAGGCTGTTTTTATAACTTAGTTAAGGAATCTACGGAGGTCATCGTCTTATTTCAAGCAATAGATTGGTTCCTTAGTTATGGCATGCTGAGAGATAAGTAAAGTGTTAAATGGCATTTGAATTACGGGGCTTAATGGTCAATACAATTTAAAAACTCGCAATAAAAAAGCAGCCCTTCGGCTGCTTTTTTGGTTGAGAATCTTATTCTAAAAAGTCTTTTAATTGTTTTGAACGAGATGGGTGGCGTAATTTTCTCAATGCTTTTGCCTCGATTTGACGGATACGCTCCCGGGTAACGCCAAATTGTTGACCAACTTGTTCCAATGTTTTCGATTGACCATCTTCTAGACCGAAACGTAAACGCAAAACATTTTCTTCACGGTCTGTTAGAGTGTCTAAGACCTCGTTTAATTGTTCTTTTAATAATTCTGCAGAAGTGTAGTCAGCAGGACTAGTTGCATCGTGGTCTTCAATGAAATCACCTAAGTGAGAGTCATCTTCCTCTCCAATAGGTGTTTCCAATGATACTGGCTCTTGAGCAATTTTTAGAATATCACGTACTTTTTCAGTTGGTAAATCCATTTCAGCCCCAATTTCTTCTGGGGTTGGTTCGCGTCCTAAATCTTGCAATAATTGACGTTGGATACGTACTAATTTATTAATAGTTTCAACCATATGTACCGGAATACGGATAGTACGCGCCTGGTCAGCAATGGCACGGGTAATGGCTTGACGAATCCACCAAGTAGCGTAGGTAGAGAATTTGAACCCTTTATGGTAGTCAAATTTCTCAACAGCCTTCATTAGCCCCATGTTACCTTCTTGAATTAAATCTAAGAATGACATACCACGTCCTACATAACGTTTAGCAATAGATACAACCAAACGTAAGTTGGCTTCAGCTAATTCTTGCTTAGCTACTGGGTCACCTTGTTCAATACGTTGTGCTAAAGAAACCTCTTCGTCCGCAGTTAATAATTCTACGCGGCCAATCTCTTTCAAGTACATTCTAACTGGGTCGTTAATTTTAACGTCAGAAGCTACAGAAGTAGGATCTACTTCCTCTTTCTTAACTTTTTCTGCTTCTTTGTCGGCTTCTTTATCCATTTGACGCAATGTTGGTTCGCCATTTTCATCAACAACGGCAATACCTTGATCTTCAAATTTTTCGATCAAGCTATCCATACCTTTATCGTCTAAGGCAAAAGGTTGTGCAATTTTATCGCTTAAATCAGTATATTGAATTGTACCAATAATTTTTTTCTCAGCAATTAATTGTTTTGTAGCTTGGTTAAGTGTTACGCCGTCCACTTTTTTCTTTACCATTCAATTCGCTCCTTACATAAATAATAATTGTAATAGTTTATTTACCGCGACTTTTTATTTGCTTTAACAAATCTATTTTTTGTTTGATCAAAATGCTAATTTGTGCAAAGTCGTCTACCGATCTTGCATAAGCAATTTCGTCGTCTAAAGTTTGCATTTTTTGTTCGATATTACCTTTAATTTGAATATTATAAATTAGATCTTCAACTTCGCCCTCACCTATATCTGGTGCCACTTCCATATTCATCACTTCAGCTACAAGACGCTGTTCTTCAGCACCTGACAAGGCTTGTAAGAAATCTCCAGGGTCAATCTCACCGTCAATATTTTGATTATTTTCTCGATAGTCAGACAATAACATAAAGACCGTTTCAACTTCACTAGACTGGAAATGAAAATCCCTATTCGCTATTAGTAACCATGTTTCACTATTATAGAGTAAACGGTATAGTAATAGCAATTCACTTTTTTCAAGCTGGGACTTTTTCTTGCTTGTTGTAGCAGGAATACTTGGTTGAAAATTGGTATTTGTTGGAAAAGACTTCTGTTTGCCGTTATCATCAGTTTGGTAGGGTTGGTGTGACTGGTTTTTAGGACTACGACTCTCTAACTGGTGTAATAAGGTTTCTTTAGATACACCTGTATCTTCAGCAATTTCTCCAACATAGATATCCCGATCGATGGCTTGTTGAATTTTAGCAATGGCTTCCAACATCACATTAATGAATTGGATCTTGCCATTATCAGTCTCAAGAGAAAATTCCTGCCGGTAATAATTCCTCATGAAATGAATCGGACTCAACCTTTTGTTCAAGACAAAATTGACATACCGTTCGCCACCATACTTTTGAATAAATTCATCAGGGTCTAAATTTTGCTCAAAGGCTAGCACATTTAGCTTCAAACGACTACTTTGATCTTGTATCAAGTTAATTGCTCGAAGGGTCGCCTTTTGACCGGGTTTATCTCCATCATAAGCAATTAAGACCTGTTTACTTGTTCGTTCAATAGCCTTAATTTGGTTGTTGGTTAAACTAGTTCCCATCGATGCAACCCCATTGCCTACACCTTCATTGTGTGAGGCTATGACGTCCATAAAACCTTCAAATAAAACGAGCTCTTTGGCTCTTCGGGCTTCATTTTGAGCTAAATCCAAGTTAAACAGGAAAGTATTTTTCTCGAATATTTCTGTCTCAGGACTATTCAAGTACTTGGCTGCATCAGGATGACTTTCATAATGGCTAGAGCCAGGCAAGATCCTCCCTGAAAAACCAACAGTCTTCCCTTGGAGATTTCGTAGTGGGAACATCACACGACCAGCAAATCTATCTTTTAACCGGTCTTGGTCGCCTACAAATATACCAGAAAGTTGCAACTCTTCAATGGTAAATTCTTTGTTTAACAGATGTTGTGCAGCTAAGCCCCCATCTTCAGGTGCGATACCAATTTGGTAGGCATCAAGCGTTTCTTTACTTAAACCTCGATCATATAGATAGGTTAGTCCTTGGTGACCGTTTTCCGTATTCATCAATAAATAATGGTAAAATTGCCTTAATTCTTCATGAATTTGGATGAGTCGATTTTGCGCACTTGAATAATTGGCTGTTTGTTTGCCATCATCTAAGGCTGACCAATCGAAAGATACCGAAACATTCCCAGCTTCAGCTACCTTTTGGACAGCTTGGGGGAAGGAATAGCCTTCAATTTCTTCCATAAAACGAAAAACATTACCCCCCCGACCACATGAGAAGCAGTGAAAAATCTGCTTTTCTTCATTTACTGTGAACGAAGGCGTACGTTCTTCATGAAATGGACAATAACCAAAATAGTTACGTCCCCTTTTTTGTAAGTCAACAAATTGACTGGTAACATCAAGGATATTTACATTATTCTTAACTTCATTAATGATTTCCTCTGGAATAAAATTCGCCAATTGATCACCTACTTTTGCCGGCAAAAACTCACAATAAATATAGCGGAAACCAAATCAAAATGCAATCGATATGGCTATATTCTTTACGAATATTTGCAGCCTATACTTCAGCCTCAAATTCGCCATCTAAAACAGCTTGAATAATTTCCCACGCTTCATCGCGGCCATCCTTTGTTTCAGCAGAGAATGGTAAGATCTGATCGATTGATTCTAATTCTAATGTTTTATAAATATCACTTAAGTGTTTATTCCATTGACTCTTCTTAATTTTGTCTGTTTTTGTTGCTATGACAAAATATGGTACACCATGGTAATCCATAAACTCTTTCATTTGGATATCATCTTTTGTTGGCTGATGACGGAAGTCAACAACCAATAGGGCCAATGCTAGATTTTCACGGGTAGCAAAATACGTTTCTAACATCTCGCCCCATTTAGCTTTTTCTGTCTTGCTTACTCTGGCATAACCGTAACCTGGCACATCCACAAAGTAGAATAAATCTTCAATTTGATAATAGTTTAATTGTTGTGTTTTACCTGGTTTACTAGAGGTTCTAGCCAGTTTTTTACGGTTGATCATTGTGTTGATGAAAGAACTTTTCCCAACATTAGACCGACCTGCTAACGCGATTTCCGGAATAATGGGTGCTGGATACTGTTCTGGCCTCACGGCAGATATCAGAAACTCAACGTTATGTACGTCCATGAAAAATCCCCTTTCTGACGCAAAAAGGAAAGACTCATTCTAGTCTTTCCCATTGTATTTAATACACTGCTACTATTAACAATAATTAAGCGATTTTTTCGCCTTCTAAGTCAAATAAATCTGGTTCGATGTCGTCATTAATCACTGATTCAGTAATCATTACTTTTGAAACGTCTTCTCGTGAAGGAATTTCAAACATGATTTCTAACATAGCTTCTTCAATAATTGAGCGTAACCCGCGCGCGCCTGTCTTACGGTCTAAAGCTTTTTGTGCGATGGCATCTAAAGCTTCATCTGTAAAGGTTAATTCCACATTATCCATCTTCAATAATTGTTGATACTGTTTCACTAAGGCATTTTTAGGTTGCGTTAGAATGTGGACCAAATCTTCTTTTGTTAATTTATTCAAGTTCGCCATAATCGGTAAACGTCCAATAAATTCAGGAATTAGCCCGAAAGTTTGTAAGTCTTGTGGAATGGCTTGTTGCATAATTGCATCGTTGTCATTCAAAATATGGTTGTTTGAAGAATTGCCAAAACCAATGACCTTTTCACCTAGACGTTCTTTAATAATTGGCTCGATACCATCAAAGGCACCACCTACAATAAAGAGAATATCTGTTGTATCCACTTGAATCAATTCTTGGTGTGGATGTTTACGACCACCTTGTGGCGGAATATTCGCTTCAGTACCCTCTAAAATCTTCAGTAAGGCTTGTTGTACACCTTCACCAGATACGTCACGGGTGATTGAGACGTTTTCTGACTTACGAGCAATCTTATCGATTTCATCGACATAGATAATCCCTTTTTGTGCGCGCTCAACATCGAAATCAGCTGATTGCATTAATTTCACTAGGATATTTTCAACATCTTCCCCAACATAACCCGCTTCTGTCAGTGTCGTTGCATCTGCAATCGCAAATGGCACATCAAGAATACGTGCTAAAGTTTGAGCTAAGTATGTTTTACCTGAACCAGTTGGGCCCATTAGTAGGATGTTACTCTTTTGTAGAGATACCCCATCATCATTTGTTTCGTTATTAGAAGAAATACGTTTGTAGTGGTTATATACTGCTACTGATAAAGTTTTTTTAGCTTGATCTTGACCAATAACATAATCATCTAAGATGGAACGAATTTCAGTTGGTTTTGGTGGTTCAACCATTGTATAAGATTCTTGTCGTTCTTGGCTAACTTCTTCATCAATGATTTCTTGACATAGTGCTACACATTCATTACAGATATAGACGCCAGGTCCAGCGATGATTTTGTCTACCTCATCTTGTGATTTTCCACAAAAAGAACAGTGAATCGTTGTTTGTTCATCATCATTATACATGCTATCCGTTCTCCTTTCTCTTTTACATCACCTTATTGTGCCAAATTCTTGACCTCAAGTCAATTTAAAAGTCTTCATTTTATTGGTTTATTCAGCCTTATTATATTGTATTTGGATTTAAGAATTACATTTGGTTTATCATTCGGAAATCATCAGAATATTACTAGTATTTTATTGACCGATATTTTATAATGATTAACAGTGCAAAATTTGAATACAAATAAGAAAAGGAGATAACTATGAGTATTATTCGCGGAATTATCGGATTAATTGTTATCGGATTTATTGCTTTACTTCTTAGTAAAGACCGTAAGAACGCCCGCATTAAGCAAGTAGGCATTTTATTAGTTATTATGTTTGTTTTAGCCTTTGTTGGTTTAAGAACAAGCTTTGGGATTGCGATTTTGGAAGGTGTATCAGGTTTATTTAACTGGTTAATTTTACAAGCAAACGGCGGTACCGAATTTGTCTTTGGGGAAGGAGCTACAAACTACGGGATCTTCTTCCTAAATGTTTTAATGCCAATTGTTTTTATCTCTGGATTGATTGGTATCCTTCAATACATTAACGTTTTACCTTTCATTGCTAAATATATCGGTAAAATTCTTAATAAAATTACTGGTATGGGAGAAAATGAATCATATATTGCTATCATAATGGCTATGCTCGGCCAATCCAATGGTTTGATTACGCTTAAACGTTATATTGATAAATTTTCACCTGAACAAATCTTTACGTTTGTGTTAATGGGTCTTTCTTGTGTATCTGCTACAACGATTGCTTCTTATATGCAAATGGTTGACGGTAAATTTGTAGTTGTTGCAATTCTATTGAATGTTTTCGCTGCGTTTATTATTGTCTCACTGATGGCACCCTATAACCCTCAAACGTATCAAGTAGATTTTAATCCTATTGAAGAGGCTAAAGAAAATGAAGGTATTGATGATGAGAACTTCTTCTCAGTGTTAAGTGACTATATTTCTAGTGGTTTCCAAATTGCCTTAGCAATTGCTGGTTCTCTGATTGGTTTTACAGCTTTAATTACATTCCTTAATTCATTAGCTACATTGATATTTGGTATTGATTTCTTTACCATTTTAGGCTATGTTTTTTCTCCACTTGCATATGTCATGGGAGTGCCAAGTGCTGATATTGTAAGTGCTGGTTCAATCATGGCTTCTAAATTATTAACCAATGAATTTGTAGCCTTAGGTGAAGTCCAAGCAGTATCTGGACAAGTAACAGAGAAAACTATGGCAATGATGTCAACTTACGTTATCTCATTTTCAAATATCGCAACTGTCGGCATGATTATTGCTTCAATAAAAATTATGTCAGCTAAACAAGCAAAAGTTGTCGCAAATAATACATGGCGTTTAATCATTGCTTCTGTCTTAGTATCTATGATTTCATCAACAGTTGTTGGTTTCTTCTTCTAATTTATAACCTAACTCAATAGTAAATTTAAATAAACTTATCTAAGGCATTGTCTTTCTTCTATCAATTTGAAAGACAATGTCTTATACTTTACATAGGATAAGATATTGAAAAATATCCAACTTTATAGGGGGTTTAAATATGAAACTAATCTTAGACTTTGATACTGGTATTGATGATGCAATGGCTATTGCACTTGCTTTGGGCGAAGAGGACGCAGAAGTAATCGGCATTACATCTGTATTTGGAAACGCTGAAGTAGACAAATGCGTGCATAATGCCTCAGCAGTATTAAAATTATTAGACCGCGAAGACATCCCAGTTTTCCGTGGCGCTTCCCACAAACTTGGGGCAAGTGAAGATTATATCCAAGAAACAGCATCTGGTATCTTCCATGGTTTAAATGGTTTAGGAAATATCGAATTGCCTGCTGGTAACAATATTTCTGACCAAGACGCTATTGACTTCATTATTGAGTCTGCCAACAAATACGGTGAAGAATTAGTCTTAGTGACAACAGGTCCTTTAACGAATGTTGCCTTAGCCATTCAAAAAGACTTACCTGCTATGCAAAAAGTTAAAGGGATTGTTTCTATGGGTGGTGCTTTAACAGTTCCAGGTAACGTAAGCCCATTTGCTGAAGCTAACTTCTGGAAGGACTCAGAAGCGAATAACATTGTCTTTGATTCCGGTTTACCAATTAAAGTCATCGGTTTAGATGTGACTTTACGTACCCTAATCACAGATACTGATATCGCCCCTTGGTTAGAAATGTCTGAAGCTGCCGAAGTATTCCATGAGATTGTGACTTATTACTTTAAGGCTTACGCAAATTCATACGAAGACCTAACAGGTTGTGCCCTACACGATCCATTAGCCGTCTCTGTTGCCCTTAAGAGTGACTGGGTGACTGGTGAAACATTCCGCATCAAGAGTTTATACGGCGAACAAGAAGGTCGTTTAGTCCAAGATCAAGCTGCCTTAAACCGCAATGAAGAACCTAATGTATTTGTGGCTTTGGGCGTTGACGCTGAAGGCTATAACAAACACTTCTTAGACACAATCGTAAAAGCATTCTAATAGCTATTCCAATACGAAAAAACCGAGCTTAGGCTCGGTTTTTTTGGTCATTATCCAATTCTTTTGCTTAAGAAAAAGCCAAGGAGTCATCCCCTTGGCTTTACGTTTGAATACTATAATAAAGCTTATGCTTCTTCAACAGTATCCGTGATTAATGCCATTGCTTTTTTCAATGCAATATCATTTTTCAACATATCTTCTGTTACAACGTTTTTAACTTCATCAACAGTCATGCCGTAACTTTCAGCTAATGTAGCGATTTCTTTTTCTACATCTTCAACTTCAGCAGTGATGTTTTCATCTTTAACGATTTGCTCAAGAATCAAGTTAGTTTTCACGCGAGTGTCAGCATCTTGTTCGAATTGAGTGTGTAAGTCTGCCTCAGTTGTACCTGTTAATTGGAAGTACATTTCTTTAGAAATACCTGAACGTTGCATTTCGTTTAAGTAGTGGTCCATTTGACGGTGAACTTCTTCATGTACCATTTCGTGTGGTAAATCATTAATTTCAGCATTTTCTACTGCTAAACGTAAAGCTTCTTCTTCACGAGCTTCTTTAGCTGCAGCTTCTTTTTGATCCGTTAATTCTTTACGGTATTTTTCTTTTAATTCGTCTAAAGTTTCAACTTCTTCGTCAACGTCTTTAGCAAATTCGTCATCTAATTCTGGTACTTCTTTAGTTTTCACTTCGTGCACTTTAACTTTGAATGTAGCATCTTTACCAGCTAATTCATCTGCATGGTAATCTTCAGGGAAAGTAAGGTTAACTTCTACTTCGTCGCCTTCTTTAACACCAACTAATTGGTCTTCAAAACCAGGGATGAATGAATCAGAACCTAATTCTAATGAATGATTTTCACCTTTACCACCTGCGAATGCTTCACCATCTTGGAAGCCTTCGTAGTCAATAACAACAGTGTCACCAGTTTCAGCAGCGCCTTCTTTTAAAGCCAATTCGCTTAAGTTAGCTTGTGCTGCAGATAAACGGTCGTTGATTTCTTCTTCAGTTACTTCAACTTCTTGTTTAGCAACAGTTAGGTTTTTGTATTGACCCAATTTAACTTCAGGTTTAGTCGCAACATATGCAATTAATTCCCAGTCAGCATTTGGCTCAGCAGATTTAATATCGAAGCGAGGTTGTGTAACAACTTCTAAACCTGATTCTTCAACAGCTTTTGTATAAGCTTCTGGTAAAACGATGTTTACAGCATCTTCAATTAAAGATTGCTCACCAAACATTTTTACAAACATTTGATAGTTTACTTTCCCTTTACGGAAACCTGGGATAGATACATCCTTTTTGATTCGGTTAAAAGCTTGTTTCTTAGCTTGTGCTGCATCCTCTTTTGCTACGGTAAAGTGTAAAATACCTTCGTTTGTTGATGTTTGTTCATAATTTACTGACATTTAAATTCCCCTAACTCTAGTTATATTTACTAATCGATTACGCATTTATGCATAATCTTAACATCATAAAATACTACACTAAAACTGGCGAATTGTCTAGTTAATGAGCCAAAATGCCATTAATGTTATACTATAAGGGTGGATATTTCTTGTTTTTATATTAAAATCCGTGTTAAAACTATGGTATATGTCCTAATTAGGATAAAATAGAGTAAATATGGTGTCAATTTTTTGGTGCCATATTCTGAAGGAGGTCATCATGAGGTATCCCAACGGTAAAGTCTACCAATCTAAGACGAATCGTTCACTATCCGCTTCTTCTAAAGGGAAAGCAAACTTTGCCAAGCGTGGTATGAAGCTGGAGGAAATGATTAATCAAGCCAACCAGTGGTATTTATTGCGTGACAAAGCTATTATTCACAAAAAGCCAACACCAATCCAAGTTGTTTCAGTCGACTATCCAAAAAGAAGTCGCGCTGTGATAACTGAAGCCTACTATCGTACAGCTTCCACAACAGATTATAATGGTATCTATAAAGGGCACTATCTAGATTTTGAGGCTAAACAAACAAACCTTAAAACCAAGTTCCCCCTTCATAATATTCATCAACATCAAATAGATCACATGACAAATTGTGCCAATCATGGTGGGATTTGTTTTGTCCTGTTTCTATTTAAAGAAAGAAATGAAGCCTATGTTTACCCTATATCTGCCTTGTTGGAAGACTGGACTGCTTTTGTGGCCAATGACATCACTGCAATTCCATTAAAGAGAATTCAATCTGAAGGTGTCCAAGCAAACATGGGGTATCAACCCCGAATTGACTATTTAGCAGCTGTGGATGAAATGATTGCATCCCATCATCATATTTAAATAATTGTATTAGGAGTGATAAGTATGAGTCAAGATCAAAACTCAAGACGACGAAGCCAAAATAATCACAAGTCGTCTAAAAGAAATCAAGGTAAGCGAGGTAAGTCTAACCGCTCTGGTATGGCCCTTTGGAAAAAGATCCTACTTGGTGTTGTTGGCGCCGGTGTAGTAGTTGGGGTAGCCCTTTCAATCATTGCCTATTCCTGGATTTCTGATAGCCCTGCAATCACCGAAGAAGATTTGTACGGTACCATCGCATCTAGTGTATATGACAATGAAGGAAACGTTGTGTACGAAACTAGTCAAAACGATCGAATAATCGTTGACGAAAGTGATATTTCGCAAACAACATTTGATGCCGTTACTTCGATTGAGGACCAACGCTTTATGGAGCATAACGGTTTTGACCCGATTCGTATTGCAGGTTCATTTTTGGCCAACTTAAAGGCGGGCGGGATTGCACAAGGTGGTTCAACCCTAACCCAGCAATTAGTGAAGCTAACCTCTTTTTCAACTAATGAGGAAGACCAAACTTATAAACGTAAAGTCCAAGAAATCTGGCTAGCGATTCAATTAGAACAAGACTACTCAAAACAAGAAATCTTTGAGTTTTATATTAATAAAGTCTACATGGCCAACGGTGTCTACGGTATGGGGACTGCTGCTGAAGTTTACTATGGTAAATCTTTAAGTGAGCTGTCAATAGCTCAAACTGCCCTATTAGCTGGTATGCCACAAGCACCTAACGCTTACGATCCATATTCAGATCCTGAAGCTGCTGAAGAAAGAAGAAACTTAGTACTTGCAGAGATGTTGGATAATGAAAAAATTACTCAAGAGGAATACGATGAGGCAGTAGCCACACCAATTGAAGATGGTTTACAAGATATTGACACTGAGTCAACTGAACAATCTGAAACTGCAATTATGTTAGACTCTTATATTCAAGAGGTTGCCACTGAAGTTGAGGAAGCAGGTTATGACATGTATTCAGACGGTTTACAAATCTATACGCATTTAGATATGGATGCCATGACTGAAATCTACAATACAATCGAGGATGAAGATGGTTATTACTTCACAAATGACAACATGCAAGCTGCAGCGTCATTAGTGGATACAGAAACGGGTAATATCCTAGCCCTATACGGTGGACGTAACCAAGAAGGACAATTGTCTTATAACCGGGCAACTCAGTTAGAACGAAGTGTTGGTTCTTCTATTAAACCATTTGCGGACTATGCGACTGCTATAGAATATCTAAACTACTCTACCGAATCTTCTATTAAAGATGAAGAACATACTTATTCAGATGGGACAGAGATTAATAACTACGATAACCTATACCAAGGCACTATCACCTTGCGTCAAGCTTTAATCGGTTCTCGTAACATTCCAGCCTTAAAACTATTACAAGAGGTTGGTACCGACCAAGTAGATGAATTCTTACAAGGTATGGGGATTGTGTTAAATGATGGGAATGGAGTCTATGAAGCTAACTCTATCACTGGTGAGATTACGCCATTACAATTGAGTGCCTCCTATGCTACTCTAGGTAATTACGGTGAATACAACCAACCACGTGCGGTTGATTACTTTACAACTTTCGATGGCGAAGAAGTCACGATTGATTCAACAAGCACCCAAGCCATGGAAGATTCAACTGCATATATGGTAACCGATATGCTTAAAGATAACTTCACAGATACCGCATACGGATTGTCTACTAACTATCATACAGCTGGTCTAGCGGAAGCTGGTAAATCAGGTACGACAAACTATACCAAAGAAGAGGCTGCTGAACTCGGTGTTGATTCAAGTGCGGTACCTGATACTTGGATGTCAGGTTACACGACTGATTACGCTCTATCCATTTGGACTGGTTATGATAACCCATTCTCTACCGATGAAGTTGGCTATATTGATGGGTCAGATAGATATATTGTAAGTTACCTATACCAAGCAATTATGGGGTACCTATCCACAACTTCAGAAAATGCAGATTGGGTACAGCCTGATTCAGTACATGAAGTGAAATTAGTCAAAGATGCAATACCAGATGAATTCCCTACAAACGCGACACCATCATCACAAATCTTAACTGGTTTGGCTAACGATGACTTGTATTCAGATTACCAAGCTTGGTTAGCATCTGGAAATGCGATTGTACAATCATCGTCATCATCTTCTAGCCGTGCATCATCAAGTAGCTCAAGTTCTATTTCTAGTTCTATTTCTAGTTCAATTTCTTCATCGTCAAGCTCAAGTTCTTCATCAGCTGCAGAATCGAGTGAAGAATCTAGCTCGTCTGAGAGCGAGTCTTCTGAGTCTAGTGTGAGTGAAAGTTCTGAAGCTGAAACGCCTTCGAGTGAAGTGGAATCTTCAAGTGTTTCATCATCCACTACGCAACCAAGCGCCTCATCATCATCTAGACCAGCAGACACTGGCGACGACGAGGATGTTGAGGACGAGGAAGCAGACGAAGCTGCTTAGGACCTGAATTACCAATCGAATCAATGATATAACGATATTTTAAAAGGCCTGTGACGTTTTGTCACAGGCCTTTTCTATTCCATAAATTATATATCCCTATTTATTGTGCTTTAGAATTGAAGACACTATAATAGACTTAACTGAAAAAAAGAGGGGAAATTATGTTTGCATTAGACTACTATAACACTGTAACTATTCCATCAGCTTCACCTGACCGCCCTTATATCCCTGTTTACGCTTGGCAAAACGCTGATCATCCAAAAGCCATTATCCATATTGTCCATGGGATGTCAGAATTTGGTGGTCGCTATAAAAAAGTGGCTGAGTCATTTGTGGACCAAAACTTTTTAGTCATCGCCCATGACCATATTGGCCATGGAGGACTAGCTAAAGAACACAACCGTTTAGGCTATTTTGGCACGACGGATGCTGCTAAAGTCATGGTTGAAGATTTACATCGAGTTGTTCAAGCAACTAAGAAACATTATCCCGATTTACCCTATTATGTGTTAGGTCATTCAATGGGGGCATATATAACCCGTTTATATCTTGGTCAATATAGTGAGGAAGTAGACGGCGTATTATTGAGTGGGACGAACACCCATAGCCCTATTTTCGCGACAGGTGCAGCCTTAGCACCTATTTTAAATACCTTGCATCCAGATGCCTACAATTACTATATCCATCAAAAACTATTCGGTACGGGTATAACTGATGACCCTGCTGTTGCCAATGCTTTTCCAGAATATTGGTATCCACCTAAAAATGGTGAAGAACCCGATTGGCCTTTAGTCGGTTTTGTTTTCACTAATAATGGCTTTGCAGAATTAGTCAAAATTGCCCATAAAGCAACAAAAGCTTCCTGGACCCGAAACATCCGGAAGGACTTACCAATTGCCATTATTGCTGGTCGTAACGATCCACTGATTAATGGTGGTAAAGAAACCCACAAACTGGCTAAAGAATTCACCCGTTCTGGTTTTGATGATGTCACAATTATGATGTTTGAAAATCGCGGTCATGAATGTTTAATGTACGGCAATACTAGACCCGTTTACCAAATAATCAATAATTGGTTTAAGAAACAACTAAAAACCATTCATGATTAAGTATATACAAAAAAACATGCAAAAATCGCGCCTGTCATTTTCGACAGGCGCGATTTTTTATGTAGCAATATTTTAACTTTAAGTCCACTTTTCGTAGTCTTCGTCTGACATGGCTTCAACTTGCCCTAGTAAGTAACCATTACCTACTTGTGAGAAGAAGTCATGGTTTGAAGTACCGGTAGAAATACCGTTCATAACGATAGGGTCTACATCATCCGCTGTATCTGGGAACAATGGATCAAATCCTAAGTTTTGTAATGCTTTATTGGCATTGTAACGTAGAAAGATTTTCACATCTTCAGTCCAACCTAAGTCATCATAGATGTACTCGCTGTATTTCGCTTCGTTTTCATATAATTCAAACAATAAGCTGAAGGCCCAGTTTTGCATGTCTTCTTGCTCTTCTTTTGATAATTGATTGAAAGCAATTTGGAATTTATAACCAATGTAAGTACCGTGGACACTTTCGTCACGTAAAATCAATTTAATAATTTCAGCGACGTTTGGCAATTTACCGTTTCCTAAGTACCATAGCGGTGCATAGAATCCTGAGTAGAATAAAAATGATTCTAGGAATACTGAAGCCACTTTTCTTTGTAAGTCAGTACCGTTTTGGTAAATGCCGTTAATACGGTTCGCTTTGTATTGGATAAATTCATTTTCCCGTGTCCAGGAAAAGATTTTATCAATTTCTTTAGGTGTGTTTAAAGTTGAGAAAATAGATGAATACGATTTAGCATGTACACTTTCCATGAATTGGATGTTATTGTAAACCGCTTCTTCATGTTGGGTACGGATAGATGCTTTAAGTGATTCCATACCATCTTCAGATTGCAAAGTATCTAGTAGTGTTAAACCACCGAATACTTTTCCAATCATGTCTTGTTCTCTAGATGATAATGTACGCCATGTATCTAAATCATTTGATAATGGAATACGTGTATCTAACCAGAATTGTTCTGTTAACTTTTCCCAAGTCAACTTGTCAATCATATCCTCAATATCATTCCAGTTAATAGCAATATAAGGATTTTCATTAAAATTCGTCATGTGTGTTCCTTCCTTATTCCAAGTGCAATCGATTAAACAGTACAGCTTTCACAGTAATTTGCGCCAACTTCTTCGTTGTTATCTGTGAATGTACGTACGTAGTAAATAGATTTGATGCCACGTTTCCATGCGTAACGACGCAAGATGTTTAAATCACGTGTCGTCATTTTGCTTGTACGCCCTTCTTTCCAAGGGTATAAACCTGCAGGAATATCTGAACGCATGAATAAGGTTAAACTCATACCTTGATCAATATGTTGTTGAGCAGCTGCATAGATATCGATAATACGACGGTTGTCGATGTCGTAAGCAGATTGGTAATAAGGTAGAGTCTTATTGCTTAAGAATGGTGCTGGATAATAAGTCTTACCAGTTTTCTTTTCTTGACGCTCTTCAATCAATTGGATGATTGGGTGTAAACTTGAGCTTGTTTCATTAACGTAAGAAATTGAACCAGTAGGCGCAACTGCTAAACGGTTTTGGTGGTATAAACCATGCTCTTGAACGGCAGCGCGTAAGGCTTTCCAGTCTTCTTGAGTTGGGATGTGAATACCTTCAAATTGTGCTGCAACTCTTTCAAATTCAAACGTTGTTTCTTCATTGATGTATTTGTCAAAATATTCACCCGTCGCATATGTTGAGTTTTCGAAGTTTTCGAAAGTGACACCACGTTCTTTAGCGATTCTATTAGATGCTACTAAAGTATAGTAGTTTAATAGTAAGAAGTATTTGTCTGTAAATTCAATCGATTCTGGTGAACCATAGTGCATTTCATTTAAGGCAAAATAAGTATGTAGTCCCATTGCACCTAAGCCGATAGTATGTGCTAAGTCGTTACCTTTTTTAATTGAAGGTACTACGTCAATAGCTGATGCATCTGTTACATAGGTTAAACCGCGAACCATTGTATCAATAGATTTACCAAAGTCTGGCGAATGCATTAAGTTGTTGATATTTGTCGAACCTAAGTTACATGAAATATCTGTACCTAATTCTTCAAATGTTTGGTCGTTATTGATAATTGAAGGACGTTGTACTTGTAAAATTTCTGAACACAAGTTACTCATAACAATTGTCCCGTCAATTGGGTTTTGGTCATTTACAGTATCGATGTTGATGATGTAAGGATAACCAGATTCTTGTTGTAATTTAGAGATATCGTCTTCTAAATCACGCGCGCGAATCTTAGACTTCTTGATTTCTGGGTTGTTTACCAAGTTATCATACTCTTCTGTAATGTTGACATAGGCGTAAGGTTTACCATAAATACGCTCAACATCGTAAGGGCTGAATAAGTACATCATTTCGTCTTTTTCTGCTAATTCGTAGAATTTATCAGGTACAACTAGACCTAGTGATAAAGTCTTCACACGGATTTTTTCATCAGCGTTTTCTTTTTTCGCAGATAAGAATGAAACAACATCTGGATGGAAGACACTAAGGTAAACTGCACCTGCACCGTTACGTTGCCCTAATTGATTAGAGTAAGAGAAAGAATCTTCTAATAATTTCATGACTGGAATGATACCTGAAGAAGCATTTTCAATTTTCTTAATTGGATCTCCGGCTGCACGAATATTGGTCAAGTTCACACCAACCCCACCACCTAAACGAGATAGTTGTAGTGCTGAGTTGATTGTACGACCAATCGAGTTCATGTCATCAGTTGCTTGGATTAAGAAACATGAAACCAATTCACCACGACGTTTACGACCTGCATTTAGGAAGGTAGGCGTCGCTGGTTGGTATCGTTGGTTGATCATTTCATCCCGTAAATCGCTCGCTACTTGCTCGTCACCATTTGCTAGATATAAAGCTGTAAATACAATACGGTCTTCATAACGCTCTAAATAACGTTTACCGTCGTTTGTTTTAAGTGCGTATTGCGTATAGAACTTGTAGGCACTCATAAATGATTTGAAACGGAATTTGAAGTCATACGTTTCTTGCATTAAACGTTTCACAAAGTCACGGTTGTATAGATTTAAAAAGCCTTCTTCTAAGTAGTCATGCTCAACTAAGTAGTCGATTTTTTCATCTAGAGTATAGAAGAATACGGTATTTGGGTTAACGTGCTCTAAAAAGTAAGCCCGTACCGCTTCTTTATCTTTCTCGATTTGAATTTTTCCGTCTAGTGGACGGTTAACCTCGTTATTCAGCTTGAAATATGTAATTTCTTTTTCTTGTACTACTGCTTTAGGTTGGTCCAATTTCATTCACCTTTTCTTTCATAATTGTTACATCGTTCATATTTCCCTGGAATTCAAAAGTTAACAGCAAAGGTACATTATACGCTTCTGCTAGATCTTTTGCAGTAAAACAATAGAGTTCATTAAAATTTAAATTCCCTGAACCACAAACGCCTTTTAAATACGTTAGATTTTGGCCAGTTTCAATAAAATCATTTAGTATTTCGGTTACTTCAATATCATAAGTTGGAGCAATCACGATATAGGGTTCGTTAATTTCTTGAAAAGCATTATCCATTGTAATTCTCAGGCTATCCATTTCAAGTTTATTTACAAACTTGTGTGTCTGTCCGGTTAGAGACATGTACACAATTTTCACATCACATTCCTCCCATTCAAAAAAAACGACACCACTACATGTAGTGGTGTATTTCTGTTACATATAACTATATATGGTTCATTCTGTAATTTCAACTATTTAAGACGAGTATTGTTTCTGTAAAAACAAACGCATCCAGTTGGCCAGACGTTATTATAAAATACAATCATCAGTCTAAGCCAACAATTAAGGCAATTCATTTGAAGTTTAAATAATCATTCGAGCCCTTTTTGCCCACAAATAAATCTTTTGCTTGAAAATTATATTTTAAATTATGAGATGATTTATACAAAAAATGTTTTAAGTCTATTTTTTGCAAATCTATTATTACAAATTAACTACAGAAAATCCATTTGACTTGCTTTTAACCATCTACAAATGTAAACTAAAATTGATTCAATCATCTGATATCGACTACTGAAAGGAGTCAGCGATGACAAGTAATATTATCCAAGAAAAAAGACAAGATTTCCAAGATGTTTCCGCTGCTGAGTGGGAAGTCATGCGGGTCGTATGGGCGCAAAAAGAAACGAATTCCCGCACCATTATCGCCTCGTTAGAGGACAAAAAAGATTGGAAAGCCGCAACGATTAAGACCTTAATAGGCCGCCTAACTAAAAAGAACTGGCTAGAAACGACTAAAAACGGTAAATCATTTATTTACCGCCCGGCAATCGATGAAGACACTGCTTTAGAAAACCAAGCACAGACCCTTTTAAACGGTTGGTGTAATACCGATGCTGACAAGGTGATTTCTGCACTTATTCAAGCCTCTGTATTAGACGATAAGATGAAGGGTAATATCCTCAATGCCCTAGACCAAGCCACTTACGTTGACCATGTTACTTGCCATTGTGCGCCCGGTCAATGTATCCACCATCCAGAAACCCATTAATCACCTATTCTGACACTCGCCAATCAATTGGTGTCCGCCCTGATTTTTCCAGCAATTCATTTGCCTTGGAAAATGGCTTAGTCCCGAAAAAGCCACGTGAGGCGGATAAGGGACTCGGGTGCACTGAACTTAGAATGTAATGTTTATTTTCATCAATTAAGGTAGCCTTGGCCTTTGCTGAATTGCCCCATAAAATAAAGACAATGGGCTCAGGCGCTTGATTTAAGGCACTGATAGCCGCATCGGTTAAAACTTCCCATCCTTTACCTTTGTGGGCATTAGCGCTAGAATCTGGCACAGTCAAAACTGCATTCAATAATAAAACACCCTGGTCAGCCCACTCTCTTAAATCCCCATGACTAGCAGGTTCGATATCTAGATCTGCCTGAAGTTCTTTATAGATATTTCGTAAAGAAGGTGGAATCTTCACACCTTTGTTAACTGAAAAACTCAAACCTTGCGCTTGACCTGGTTGATGGTAGGGATCTTGTCCTAAGATGACTACTTTCACTTGGTCAAATGGCGTATGCTCAAAAGCTGCATAGATATGATTTTGGTCTGGGTAAACCGGGCCTTTTTCATATGCTTGTATGATAAAATCTTCAAGTCTTTTAAAATTCTCAGACCCTAATACTGGCGCTAATTCTTTGGCCCAGTCACTTGGCATCTTCCCTAGTCTTGTCATGCTTTACGCTCCCCTCTTCTTAATAGTCCAACTTTCATTATAACATGAATTACGTCTTTTGTGATTTACTGCTTAGTCATACTACTGGTTAGATTAGGTTGGTATCTGTTTTTCCATGCACCGTTTGATTAGTGAATTTAAATTGACCGTGGTAAACTGAATTTAACTTAATTGAGATAGGAGCTTACAAATGATTGAATTGATTGTTTCAGATATGGATGGCACCTTGTTGGACGAAAATATGGATATTCCACAAGCAAATATTGATGCGATAATGCATACATATAATAAAGGGATTCCATTTGTTGTGTGTACTGGCCGTAATTTTACAGAAGCTAAAGTCAAATTGGATGAAGCGGGTATTCGTTGTCCGATTATCGGTTTAAATGGCTCAATCCTTTTTGACAGAAATGGGAAAGTAGAATACGAAGTGGATATCGATGACCAAACTGCCCTTGATATCCTGGATAAAGGCTATGAAGCGGGCTTTTATATGGAGGCCATGACCAGTAAAAATGTCTACTCATCTTCATTAGAGCAACGTATTCTTGCAATTACGGAACTGATTCACCAGATGAATCCGGAAATGTCATTAGAAGAAGCGAGAACGCGCGCAACACAATCGAATGAGGTAACAACTATCGATTATCGTGATGATTTAAGAACTTTGATCACTGAAGAAGGTCAAGCCATTATAAAGATTACATTTGTCGATGCAGACCCTGAAAATACGATTAAACCATTAGCGGCAGAACTGGGCGATAAATATCCTGATACCCATATCACCTCATCATTTAAGTACAATATTGAAATCAACCATGTTGATGGTACTAAGGGTAAAGCTGTTGAAAAATACTGTCAAGACCATGGGTACAACATCAATAATGTCGTGGCAGTTGGGGATAATTTCAATGACGTGTCTATGCTAAAAGCAGCTGGTTATTCGTTCGCAATGGCCAATGCAGAACCGGAAGTGAAATCATACGCTAAATATGAAACAACTAGTAATTACGACGGTGGCGTGGCGAATGCCATTTACCAGTCACTGAAAATGGCTGAAAACGACTGAAATATAGTGACTGTAAAATCACTATATAGTCACCATTCACTCAGACACTAGACTTTATAGGAGTTGGCTTATGAACAAGAACTATTTAAACGACCCAAGAGCCGAACAATTACTGTCATGTAATTGGAGTATTTTGGGAAAAGTCGGAAGAGTTTGACTTTCGTAGCCCGATATTACGGCTATCGTTAAATAACAATTAGGGGGGGCTAGTGGCTTTGATGTCACAGCCCTCTTTTTCTAGAATCCCCTATCTAATTTACTTGTAGAAATAGTCTTTTACTTATCGGGAAATATTATTTCGGATTTGCTGAAATTGCGTTATACTAAGCTTAAGATAAATTTTATTTTAGTTGTTACTGAAGCACATGAAAAACGAAAGGACACAATAGTTATGAAAGAACGAATTGGTTTGATTGATATAGGTTCAAACTCTATTCGCCTTGTTGTCTTTCAAGTCGAAGATAATTTAGCCATGCGAGAAATTCAAAACATTAAAATTCCCGCACGGATTTTTCAATATATAAATGATAATCACGAAATGTCACAAGAAGGTATTGATACCCTAGCCCGGATAATTGGCGCCTTTGCAAAAGAAGCGGCTATATTGAAAGCTGACCGCATCTTGCCAAAAGCAACTGCAGCCATCCGACAATCAAAAAATAAAGATGACATTATCAATCAAGTGAAGAAAAAAACTGGTGTAACCATTGAACTAGTGCCAGAAGAAATGGAAGCTTACTACGGATTCTCTGCAGTCGTTCACTCTATGAGTGATTCTGACGGTGTATCCATTGATATCGGTGGTGGCTCAACAGAAATCACAGTATTTAAGGACAAGGAATTGGTTGAAGCCTTCTCTTTCCCATTTGGGGCCGTATCATTACAAGAAAAATTCTTTAACGGGAAAGACTTCAATGATGCTAAAAGCATCAAGGAAACACGTAAATTTGTCCGCCAAGCCTTTTCTGAACAACCCTTCTTTGAAAACTTAAACTTACCGATTTTTGCTATTGGTGGTTCTGCGCGTAACGTTGCCCGTGTCCACCAAATGCAGTCAAATTACGGTATGGCTGGTTTACATGGATATACAATGAAGCCAAAGCAAATTGACCAAGTCTTTGATACTTTTGTCGACTTGTCAATGAAAGAGATGCTCAAATTAGAAGGTTTGTCTTCTAACCGAGCAGATATTATTGTGCCAGCGACAATCGTTTTCCAAGAATTAATTCAAACCGTTGATTCACCAGTATTTAAATTCTCACAAGAAGGATTGCGTGAGGGTATTGTGTATGAATATTTAGAGGAAAAATACCGGTCTGCCTTCGACATCCATCGAGTGGCTCAAGAAACAGTTGAGCGATTATCTAGTATTTACCAATTTTCAATGCCTGATTCAGCGCAACGGATGGTGATTGCTCGCCAGTTACACGCGGCCTTAAGTGAAGATGGCTATTTGAAATTGAATGATCGTGAATTAGAGTTAATGAATTATGGGGCATATTTGTACAATCTTGGGGAAATGATTGAACCAGGAAACGCATCACAACATACCTTCTATTTACTTTCTAACTCTAACTTAAATGGATTCTCGCATCCTGAAAGATTAGCCCTTTCTATTTTAGCTTCATATAAAAATAAAACTTTATTTGACCAATATTTAACAACCTATGGAGAAATGCTAGACGATAAACAAGTGGAAACCCTTCAACACATTGGAGGACTGATCAAGTTTGCTGAATGTCTAAATGATTCTCATAACAATATTGTGAAAAGTATGGATACCGTGATGAAAGGTAATAACCTGATTCTACGTATCTTCTACCAAGGAGAATTATTATCCGAAGTCTACCGTTCTGAGGACCAAAAGAAACATGTAGAACGTGCAATCGGCAAAGACATTACCCTAGAGTTTATAAATGCAAATTCATATCGGGCCATTTTATAACAGTTACTAATCTCTCCGTAGCTTAATGAAAAGGAGAATACAAAAATGACTGAACAAATCAAATACGATCTTGATAATCCTGATTACTATGAAAACCGAGAAGTCTCTTGGTTAAATTTTAACTACCGTGTATTGCAAGAAGCTGCTGATGACAGAAACCCTTTATTAGAACGATTAAGCTTTCTAAGTATTGGGACGTCTAACCTAGATGAATTTATGATGGTCCGGGTTGCTGGTTTACAAGATCAATTCCACTTAAATGTGAATGAACTGGATAGTAAAAAGCAATGGACACCTGAACAGCAATTAATCGCCATTGCGGATAAGAACCATGAAAATAACGAATATCAATATGCCCTATACCAAGAATTGAAGAAAGAAGTGGCAAAACATAATATCCACTTTATCCGTTTCAACGAAGCGCCTACTCGTCGCCAAGAGAAAATGAAAACATTCTTCTTCAATGAAATTTACCCAACGCTTACGCCACTTGGTATTGATGCTTATCGTCCTTTTCCAAGCTTAAATAACAAATTAATTCATATTTTTGTGAATTTAAGCCGTGAAGGCGAGCAGCAGGTAGCAATTGTCCCCATTCCACAATTGGTGAACCGTTACTTCCATTACGAAGAAAATGGTCACTACTACTTCATTAATCTAGAAGATATTGTGACAAACTTTATTGAAACCTTATTTACTGGCTACACTATCGAATCCAGCTTCTTGTTCCGTGTGACCCGTAATGCCGATCTAGACATTCAAGAAGATGGCGCGGACGATTTATTAACAGTCATTGAAGACTACTTAGTAGAACGACGTAACGGTATGGCCGTTCGTATCGAAATTCAACAAGAAGAAAATTATGATCAAGAATATATCCATGCTGACCTTGAATACCTGCTGGAAGAATTGGGTCTATTAGAACGGGACCTATACTTTGTTAACGGTCCACTAGACTTAACCGGCCTTGGGGATGCCATCGATGTTTTGGAAAACTACTTCCCTAACTTACGCTATGAACCATTTAAACCGGTTTACCCTAGCGAATTACAAACCACTAATTTATTCAAATTAGCTGAAAAACGTGATATCTTCCTACACCACCCTTATGATTCATTCAAACCAGTGGTCGAATTTATCCAAGATGCAGCCAATGACCCGCATACCCTTGCAATCAAGCAAACTTTATACCGAGTATCGGCGAATTCACCAATTATTTCAGCCTTAAAAACAGCTGCTGAACGTGGTAAACAAGTAACAGTTTTAGTGGAATTGAAAGCACGTTTCGATGAAGAAAATAATGTCCAATGGGCAAAAATCTTAGAAGAAGCTGGTTGTCATGTAATCTATGGTAAAACCCACCTTAAAACCCACTCTAAAATTGCCATGGTTGTGAAACAAAAGAATGGTCGCGTTCACCGTTACGTCCATCTTGGAACTGGTAACTACAATGATAAGACTGCCCGTTTCTATACTGATATGGGGATCATCACAACTAACGAAGGGATCGCGGAAGATGCAACAGACTTCTTCAACTACCTAAGTGGTTACTCTAACCAACCAGACTACCACTACCTGCACGTATCACCTTTTGCGATTCGAGATAACTACATTGAAGATATCGAAGACGAAATTCAAGCCCACAAAGCAAATGGTAATGGTCATATTATTGCCAAAATGAATTCACTAACGTCAAAAGATGTCATCAGAAAATTATACGAAGCGAGTCAAGCTGGGGTAAAAGTAGATCTGATTATCCGTGGTATTTGCTGTCTAGTACCGGGTATTCCTGGCGTATCAGAAAATATCAATGTCATTTCAGTTGTTGGCCGTTTCTTAGAACATAGCCGTATCTACTGGTTCAACAACAACGGTGATGAGAAATTATTCTTATCATCTGCTGATATGATGACCCGTAACATGATCCGCCGTGTAGAAATCGAGTTCCCTATTTTAGATGAACATATTCATGAAGAAATCATGGAAATCTTGAAAGTATACTTAGAAGATAATACCAAAGCGCGTTACAAATTACCTGACTGTACCTACCAATATGTACAAAATGATTTAGCGCCAGTAGACTCACAACAAATCTTCATGCAAAAGGCTTTAAACGAAGGCGAACAAGCCAGAACATCTGCCCCGCGCAGTAAAATGACTTGGTTTGAACGTTTGCAAAATAGACTAAATAAAAAATAGTGACGGATTTTAATAATCGGTCGCAATAAAAATAGCACCTTTGGATTAAATGTATTTGATTCAAGGGTGCTAATCATGTACCATGAGTATGGTCAGGCGTTTTACGCCACGAATCTTATGGAAGAAAGAGGATCAAGATGTTAACTGTAAATAATGTAAGTGTACAATTTGCAAGTCGTAAATTGTATGATGAAGTAAACTTAAAATTCACACCTGAGAACTGCTACGGCATTATCGGTGCCAACGGAGCGGGTAAATCTACCTTCTTAAAAGTATTATCTGGCGAATTAAGCCCAACAACTGGTAACGTATCAATGGGTGACGACGAACGCCTATCAGTTTTAAGCCAAAATCACTTTGGTTTTGAAGAATACACAGTTTTAGACACTGTTATCATGGGTAACAAACGTCTTTACACAGTTCGTGAAGAAAAAGATGCCCTATATGCTAAAGCTGACTTCTCTGAAGAAGACGGTATTCGCGCTGGTGAATTAGAAGCTGAATTTGCTGAAATGAATGGTTGGGATGCTGAAAATGAAGCATCACAATTATTACGTGGTTTAGGTATTGGCGAAGGCATGCACTACCAAACAATGAGCGAATTAGCTGAGCAAGAAAAAGTAAAAGTCTTACTTGCACAAGCTCTATTCGGTGAACCTGACGTCTTACTACTAGATGAGCCGACAAACGGTTTGGATTCAGACACCATCGAATGGTTAGCTGAATATATCATCAACTTCCCGAACACTGTATTAGTTGTTTCCCATGACCGTTACTTCCTAAACAAGGTATGTACCCACATCTGTGACGTAGACTACGGTAAAATTCAACTTTACGTTGGTAACTACGACTTCTGGAAACAATCTTCAGAATTAGCTGCTAAATTACAAGCTGATGCAAATGCGAAAAAAGAAGAGAAAGTGAAAGAGTTACAAGACTTTATCGCCCGCTTCTCTGCCAACGCATCTAAATCAAAACAAGCGACTTCTCGTAAGAAAACATTGGAGAAAATTGAATTGGATGACATCCGTCCTTCAAGCCGTAAATACCCATTTGTTGGATTCGAGCCAGAACGTGAAATTGGTAATGATGTACTAACAGTAGAAAACCTTTCTAAAACAATTGATGGCGTGAAAGTATTAGATAATGTATCATTCATTATCCGTCCAAAAGATAAAGTAGCTTTTGTATCTCGTAACGATATCTCAACTACTGCTTTAATGGAAATCATCACAGGGAATATGGAACCAGACTCAGGTTCATACAAATGGGGTGTCACTACAAGTCAAACTTACCTGGCACGAGATAACTCAGATGAATTTGAAAATAGCCAACAAAGTATCCTTGATTGGTTACGTCAATTCGCCAATGGTCCAGAGGAAGAAGATAACACATTCTTACGTTCATTCTTAGGTCGTATGTTATTCTCTGGTGACGAAGTAAATAAAAACCTAGATGTATTATCAGGTGGGGAACGTGTTCGTTGTATGTTATCTAAGATGATGTTATCTAAAGCCAATGTATTGGTTATGGATGATCCTACAAATCACTTGGACTTGGAATCTATTTCTAGTCTGAATGAGGGCTTAATCAAATTTAAAGAAGTCGAATTATTTACTTCTCATGACCGTGAGTTTATCCAAACAATCGCTAACCGTATCATCCATGTAACACCAAATGGTGTGGTTGACCGTATGGATACTACTTACGAAGAATTTTTAGACAATAAAGATGTGCAAGACCGCATCCAAAAATTATACGCTGAATAAAATAGTGTTGTTAAAACACAAACTGATAAAAGCAGACCGATTTCGGTCTGCCTTTTATTCACTTTGGCGATAATTTATGTTTTATATTTTTCAATGACTACTAGGCAAAATAAGTTTAAGGAGGAAAACATTTGAATTTTATCTGGAAATACGTTAAAAAATACCCTGGTAAATTGCTGATCACATTCATTGCCACCTTTGGGACCGCAGCAGTAATGATTGGCTTACCTACCCTATTAGCGCAAATGATTGATAATGCCATTATTACCCAGAATATCCCTTTATTATGGCGCTATACATGGATAATGATGGGATTAGTGGTACTATCCCTCGTTTCACGGACGATTACCGCTTATACGGTTTCTAATATCGTCAATGACATGGTCATGAACATCCGAAATGACGCCTACAAAAAAATGCAAAACCTATCTCACCATGAGTTTCAAGAGTTGGGTGTGGCATCTTTAACGACCCGTATTTCAACCGATGCATTTGTGATTTTACAATTTATGGAGATGACTTTAAAACAAGGCCTAGTATCGCCTATGATGCTAATTTTCTCGATCATTATGATCTTCTCCATTTCACCAGCATTAGGAATCTACGTGATTCCCGTTTCTATTATTATCATCTTATCTGTGATTTTTATTGCCAAATACACTTTGCCGATTTCCGAAAAACAACAGGCAAGTTTAGATAATATCAACCGGATTCTACGGGAAAACATTACTGGTTTACGTGTAATCCGTGCCTTCAATAATGAGAACTTCCAAGAAGGCCGGTTTAAAGACGTTAACCAATCTTACAAGAAACAATCTGGTAAATTATTCAAAACCATCGCGGTTACACCGGCCCTATTCTCTCTATTATTGAATACCGTGATTATTGCGATCCTTTGGTTTGGGGCTGGCTTGATTGAGACTGGTTCTATGCAAGTCGGTATCATGGTTGCCTTTATCGAGTACGTTTTCCACGCATTATTCTCATTATTAATGTTTGCCAACATTTTTATGATGTACCCACGTGCGGCGGTTTCAGCTGGTCGATTACAAGAAGTGATGGATATGCCAATTACAGTTGCTTCACCTGATCCACAAGTGGCTATTACTGAATCTGATGAATTTGGTACCCTAGAATTCCGTGACGTTGACTTTGCTTATCCAGATGCCTCTAAGCCCGTTCTACGGAACATTTCCTTTAAAACAAATCCTGGTGAAACGGTGGCTTTTATTGGGTCAACTGGATCTGGTAAATCAACGATTGTTAAGTTAATCCCACGTTTCTACGACGTGAGTAAGGGTCAGATTTTAATTGACGGGATTGACGTTCGAAACTATGAATTGAATGCTTTACGATCAAAAATTGGGTATACACCGCAAAAAGCCCTACTATTTACTGGGGATATCGCGGAAAACTTACGTTATGGTAAATTCAATGCGGATGATATGGACCTGGACCGAGCGACTAACGTGGCGCAGGCTTCTGAATTTATTAACCGTTTGGAGACCAAATATGCGACTCATTTAGATGAAGGTGGGGCCAACCTATCTGGTGGACAAAAACAACGTTTGTCTATTGCCCGTTCCATTATCGCGGACCGAGAAATTTACATCTTTGATGACTCGTTTTCAGCACTAGACTACAAGACTGATGCTGCTGTTCGCCAAGCCTTAAAAGACGAAACACAGAATGCAACAACTATCATCGTTGCCCAACGTGTAAGTTCCATTATCCATGCTGATCAAATCATCGTCCTAGATGAGGGTGAAGTGGCAGCGCGCGGTACTCATAAAGAATTGCTTAAAACGTCTGAACTTTACTATGAAATTGCATCATCTCAATTAAGTGAGGAGGAATTAAATCGTGGCTAATACAGAAATTGAAAAACGAGAAATTCCAACTAAGGAAATCTTAGGCAACCTATGGCGGTATATCAAACCCTATAAAGGCCAATTCTTCTTGGCCATGTTTGCCACTGTTTGGATGAATATTGCCGGTGTTTTAGAACCTATCGTACTTGGTTTAGCTATCACTGAATTAACCAGTAATGTAGTGGATTTGATGAACCAAGTACCTGGTGCAGGTATCAACTATGATTACGTTGGTTACATTGCCCTACTTTACTTTATCCGTGGTTGCTTCTTCTGGTCGGGTCAATACTTAGGTCAGTATTGGCTAACAAACGTGGTACAAAATGCTATTTACGACCTTCGTAACGATGTGGCTAAGAAAGCCAACAACATGCCTGTTTCTTATTTTGACAGCCATCCAACGGGTGATGTCTTATCCCGAATGACCAATGATATTGATTCAATTACCAATGCTTTGCAACAGTCCTTTATCCAGTTCGTGAATGCGATTCTTGGGATTTCCTTTGCGGTTATTTCCATGTTCATTATTCAATGGCACCTCGCCTTAATTATTGTGACCACAATTCCATTGTCATTCCTTTTTGCTAAGCTGATTATTAACCAATCGCAATCAGCCTTCCAAAATCAAGCGAATGCCTTGGGGAACTTATTTGGTTATACGCAAGAACAATTGTCAGGTTTCACTGAAATCAAGGTTTATAGTCGTCAAGAGGAATCGGTGGCAGAATTCGAACGCCGAAACCAACAATTGCGGGATTACGGTTTTAGAGCCAGCTTCCTATCGTCCCTAATGATGCCGTTACTGAATACGGTAAGTAACTTGGGTTACGTGGCCACTGCGATTGCTGGTGGTTTATATACCCTTGCTGGGAAGTTGACAGTTGGTAATCTACAAGCCTTGGTCCAATATGTGATGCAAATTACCCAACCGATTCAAATGTTGACCCAACTATCTGGTGTCTTACAATCAGCCCTAGCTGCCGCCCACCGTGTCTTTGATTTCTTAGACGAGGAAAATGAAATCCAAGAAGAAGTTACCGGACACCTACCAGCGAAAGTTACTGGTGCTGTTGAATTCGACCACGTACGTTTCGGTTATGACCCAGAGAAACCCTTGATGCAAGATATCTCATTCAAAGTTGAGCCTGGTCAAACAGTGGCCATTGTAGGACCAACTGGTGCAGGTAAAACGACTTTAATCAACTTGTTGATGCGTTTCTATGACGTGGATGATGGTGCGATTAAAATTGATGGTGTACCTACTAAATCAATGACACGCGGAGAATTACGCAAGCACTTTGGTATGGTATTACAAGATGCTTGGTTATACACTGATACTGTCTTAGAAAATATTCGTTTCGGTAAGTTAGATGCTAATGACTATGAAGTCCAAGAAGCAGCAGAAGTTGCCAACGTTGACCATTTCATCAACACCCTACCTGGCGGTTATGAAATGGAAATCAATGAAGAAGCCAACAATATTTCATTAGGACAAAAACAATTGATGACCATCGCTCGTGCCGTGATTGCGGATCCAGATATCTTAATCTTGGATGAAGCTACCTCATCAGTAGATACACGTCTTGAAAAATTGATTCAAGAGGCTATGAATAAAATTATGGAAGGCAGAACGAGCTTCGTAATTGCCCACCGTTTATCAACGATTCGTGACGCTGACTTGATTCTAGTTATGCAACAAGGGAATATCACTGAACATGGTACCCATGATGAATTAATGGCAGCAGACGGCTTCTACGCTGATTTATACAATAGTCAATTCTCAGAAGAAACACCAATGGACGTTTCAATGGGATATTCTTAATAAACGATACGCATACAATCGTGCAAAAGAAAATAGTGTTGGTGGAAAATGCACAATCATTTCCACCAACACTATTTTTTGTGTACAAGAAAACCATTTTGATATGACCTTTCTAAGACGAATTTGGGAAAAGAATTACCAGCAGCCACCAAAAAAGGGCGATAACAAATTGGTTATCGCCCTTTTGCCAAAATCACTATTCACTTGATCCTATTTAAGATTATTGGTTTCTGTGGTTACTTTGATATTGTCTTGGTCTAAATTGTAATTGATGGTTGCGGATGCCAGTTTGTAGCATAGGGCAAAAATCGGCACTGATAGTAACATTCCGGCTAGGCCGAAGAAGGCACCTGAAACGGTTACTGAGAATAAAACCCAAATGCCTGGTAGACCGACTGACCCACCGACAACTCGTGGGTATATGATATTCCCTTCCACTTGCTGGACTACAATAATGAAAATGATAAACCAAATAGCTTGGACAACATCAACAACAGCGATTAGGAAGAAGCCGACAACCCCACCCATGATGGCCCCGTAGATAGGGACCAAAGCCATTGCACCAGTTAGGACCGAGATCGATAAGGTGAACGGGAAGTTGAAAATGGTCATTCCGATAAAGACGAGTACCAGTAAAATAACGGCTTCAGTTACCTGTCCAGACACATATTGGCCAAAGGTTTGATTGGCTTCAGCGCCTAAGTTGACGGTAAAGTTGGCCCAGTGCTTAGGCATAGTACCGTAAATAATCTTTTTAAATTGTCTGGTTAAGGTTTCCTTTTTAAATAGGATTGACGTACCAAAGATAATGGCTACAAATGCATTAAAGATGCCGTTCACAAGGTTACCAACAAGACTAAATGTAGTATCCAAAATACCTGATGTAAAGGATTGGACGATTGAGAATAATTGGTCTCTCAATTGATTGGTGTCCACATCCAATTGGTTAACAGTTTCTAGTATTTGCGGATTATCTACAATATACTGATTAATTTTGTTATAGAGCAAATTGATTTCCGATGGTACTTGGCTAATAAATGATCCTAATGTTTCCTGTAAATCCGGTACTACTAGGAAGATAATAAAGGCAATCACCCCAGCGATGATCAGGTAACCAAATAAAATCCCCACGATCCTGTACCAAGTGTAATATTTCCCAACTAGCTTAGTCATATGCCTTTCAAAAAATTTCAAAGGTAAATTCAGGATAAAGGCCAAAGCTGCACCTAGTATGAATGGTAATGTGACAGCAATAATTGAATCAAATATCCCTTTGATTGACCCGAAATTATTGATTGCCCAATAACCGACAATCACTACAAATAACAAACTGACGATTCTTCGCCAAGTAAACTTCTTCTTCACTATCCGCCTTCTTTCTAATATTTCTTGATCCACAACTCATTGATATAGTGGTCTTTTTCTTTATGTATGACAATATTGGCTCTATTGCGTGTTGGTAAGATATACTCCTGCAAGTTAATCAGGTTGATATTATTCCAAGTATGCTCTGCTCTCTCCATGGCCTTTTCATGGGGCACTTGGGTAAATTGATAGTAGAAGTCATCCGGGTGGTCAACGGCATGGTCAACTAAGAGGTTGAATCGTTGGTAGAACCATTCCTCGATCTGCTTTTCATCTGCATCGACGTAGACGGACAGATCCCAGAAGTCACTCATATAAACCGTATTATTCTCTGATGTTTGTAGGACATTAATCCCTTCAACTATTAGAATTTGAGGGTTACGCAATACATTCTCCTCGTCCTCTACAATATCATAAACGGAGTGGGAATACTTTGGATAATAGATTTCACTTTTATTGCTTTTCACATCTGTTAAGAAAGTTTCCAAGGCCTCCATATTATAAGATTCTGGGAACCCTTTCCGGTCCATTAACCCTTTTTCTTCAAGTACTGCATTTGGGTATAAGAACCCGTCTGTAGTCACTAATTCGACGTTTAAATCAGGATAGGCTTGCGCTAAAAAGAGTTTCAGCAATCGAGCTGTTGTACTTTTACCAACTGCTACCCCACCGGCAATGCCAATAATAAAGGGCGGTATTTCTCCAGTGATGCCGAAGAAATTGGCCCGCTTTCTTTCAAGGTTCTTATAGTTTTCACGGTAAATGGCAATCAACTGGGTTAAAGGTTTGTATACTTCGTTTGCATCTTTCAAAGATAGGGAATCATTTAAAGATGTTAGCCGGTCCAATTGTTCATTGGTCAGCTTGATCTCAAATTCTTCCTTTAAGTCTTTTAAGTATTGATTCCATTCCATTCGTTCAATAATATAATAGTCTCTATTTACTTGCATACTTACTCCAAACTAGCCGGTTATTTTACCTGCCATGTGATTTCTGCTAAACAGTGGGCGTTATCTTCACTATCGATGACATGCTGCGTGTTGAAAGTACCATCCGATTTCAGGCCTTCAGATAATGTCGATAAGTCAGAATGCACGGCACCTTCTTGATGCAAGTACATTTCCTTTTCATAGGCAATGGTGAAGGTGGTTGGTGTATATTTTTCAAACCATTCCATGCCTAGTGAATTGGTAATCCACCTTAAGTAGATAGTGTTGTTTACGTGGTTATTGAGATCGATATCTAAGAACTTTACTTCAAAGCGGTCAACTTTTGATTCATGTGCTACTTCTTTACTTAATCGTTTACGGCGACTTGGTCTTTCTTCTTTTTCAACTTGATACCATTCAGCAACGATTTCTGGAATTCGGACGATTGACCGTTGATTCAAGTCGATTAAGGCGAATGTTGTCTCTGCTTGGGCCAAAACTAGACCGTCACTTGTTTTCAAGGCGTAATGACGCTTGCTGAAAAACTTGTTGTAAGTTGTTGCCTCGGTTTCTGCAATGATATCCTCGTTGTAACGTGGTAAACGATTGATGTCTATTTGATTTTGTGTGATGATCCAAGCCCAACCCTCTTGGCGGAAACCTTCTTTCGCTTCTGGAATCGTCGCTTCTTGATTATTGGATGCAATCAACATGATATCCAAGATAGCAGGAAGTGTCATCTCCCCTAATGCATTACAATGGTAGTGACGCACTTTGACTGATTCTTGATATAATAAACCCATTCTTTTACCTCCTTGATAGTGTCGAATGTTGATCATTCAATGGACTATCGTCTTAATAATATATTACTCATTATACGGATATTTGATACTTTTAGATAGCAAAAAAGCCTTCACCAGGCTTCCTTGACCCACACGCTTATGAAGGGATTTGTAATTGCCCATAACTACTGTAGAAATGCTTATAAGCTAAGTATACGGCGATCATGGATGTGATTGCAGAAGTCGCAATCATCATAAAATAAATCAAAATCTGATACATAATTGCACTCAAGGGTACCGCACCTGCTAGCATCATCCCGGTCATCATACCTGGCAACAAGACCAAACCGACAGTTCTCGCTGTATCAATAGTAGGTTGCAGTGCCCCTCTAATCGCTTCTCTGACAATACCTGTAGAAGCTAATTTAATAGAGGCACCTAGGGCCAACTGTTCATTGACTTCTTGTTGTGATTTGGCGAATTCGTTATTCAAATTTCTGAAAGCCAATCCGATAACTGACATGGCATTTCCCACTAACATCCCTGTGATTGGGATGATTTGAGCTGGTACGAATTGAATAGAGCCTGAAGCCACTAAAACGAGGATTGACGTCACTACCCCCCCAATAATAGAAATTAAAGAAATTTTGAAGGCATTGGGAATCTTATTGGCTCGTTTTGCTGCATTATAAGCCGCGTTTACAATCATAAAAATCATAATGATGGCCGTTACGATAATTGAATCGATCTGGAAAATGTATGTTAGCACGTAACCGATGATGACCAATTGAACGACCATTCGAAGCATTGCCCATAAAATATCCTTTTCAAGCCCCAATTTCTCTTTATAAGAAATCAAGACCGCGATAATCACTAGAATAAATGAAAAAGCTAACGTTGTTGGGGTTGTTGTTAATGCATTAGTCATTTAGACCACGCTCCTCAATTATCATTTCTTGGTTGGCAATATGGAAGACCCGGTTTGGTTGGAGAGACCCATCTTGAATATGGCTAATCCATAGGATGGTGACTCCGTGTTTTTCTTTATAGTCCAGTAAAATCTGCCATACCAATTCGCGATTGTCCTCATCTAATGATGAAGTAATTTCATCTAATAAGAGGACTTTAGGTGGAAAAAGCAGGTGTCTGATTAAACCAATCCGCTGTTTTTCCCCGCCAGAAATTTTACGAATCGATTTGTCGAGTGCAATATGGCTTAAACCGAAAGCCTTCATATAAGACAATACAAGATTTTCATCAAAGTCTTTATCGTGGGCTTCATAAACCAATTCAAAATTATCACGGATGGTTTCGCCGAATAATAGTGGATTTTGGGCCACATATGAAATATTTTGCCGGTATGTTTGATAAGCTACTTCTTCTAGTGGTTGGTCTAAGTAGTTAATTTCACCTGAATTTCTCGGAATAAGGGCTGCAATTAAACGCAGCAAGGTACTTTTTCCGCTTCCAGACGGTCCTTCGACACGGATCATTTCATTTGCATATATAGAAAAAGAAATGTCTTTTAAGAGGGCTGTGTCGCCTGGTTGAAAGGTCACTTGATTAAATTTTACGATAGCTTGCATGTTGATAATCCTCCCTTTGGCTTGCATGAACATTCTATCATAGTTTCATAAGTAGTGTGCTACGATTCCACGGTTAATCTTTTAATCATCTAAAAAAATGCTGATATCTCCTTCAAAGCAACAAAAATTGCTTTCAAGAAACAATGCGTTATAATGACAGTATTAGGTTTCAAGATTAATGGAGGCGACTTTAGATGAAACTAACGATAACACCAGCAGCACAAGCATACTTCAAAAATGACATGGGATTGTCCTCGGGAAGCCAAGTCGGATTTCATAGCCGCGTTTACGGTAAAACAGCTGTCCATGAAGGATTTTCAGTTGGCTTATCCGTAGAATCGCCAGATGGTGCCCTCTTAATTGATGAAACAATTGACGGTATCCAATACTATATTACGGAAAATGATGATTGGTTCTTCAATGGCTACGACTTTGAAGTCGACTTTTCTCCCGAAGAAGAAAATTTCATTTACCGTTTTATTGAACAATAAACGATTTTCTTATACTATATAAGTGGTAAATGACAAATATTCATACACCTATCATATCTAAGCACATGACCCTAAAGCAGAAAAAGGAGTGTTTCTACATGAATCCGATTAAAAATTTATTTCTAGCAGCAGTAGGTGGTACACGACTAACTTATGAGAAAGCCGATGAAGTGTTAAAAAGTCTCATTGAAAAAGGACAAATTTCTGTAGCTGAAGGCAAGTCATTAAGTGAAGATATTCAACGGGTAGCTAAGGGCCATGCAAAAGGTTCAAACGCTTCAGATCCTTTAGACCAAACTTTATCTGAACGCATCTTAGCACTACAAACACAAGTCGAAAATTTAACTCAAGAAGTCCAATCATTAAAAGGTATGAACACCGAATCTGCGGATGAAGATGCCATAGAAGACGTCATTCAATAATTTTTAGATCATATAACGATAAGTTGAGGCTGAGGCATTTTTGTCCCAGCCTCATCTGCCATATACAGTTTTTTAATAGGAATTGCTTTGAATTGACGGTGATAACATGCAAAGAGATGGTAGTCGTTTCCGTGAAATCGTCTCCATATTAGGACGTTACGGATTTGGTGAAATACGATATCGACTGAAAAAGAATGAAGAAGACGATCGACCTAGAGCCCTAAAACAAGCTTTTGAAGAATTAGGCCCTAGTTTTATTAAGATTGGGCAAATTTTATCGACTAGAAGTGACCTCTTGTCGACAGAATATTTAGTGGAATTAGAGAAGTTGCAAGAAGATACCCTGCCCATCCCCTATGACATTATTCAACAAGAGTATTTTGAGTCTGTAGGCCGGCATATTGAGGATGATTTTGCCACCATCACCAAGAAACCTATGGCTTCAGCTTCAATTGCCCAAGTCCATCGGGCCCAGATGAAATCTGGTGAGCAGGTAGTAGTAAAGGTCCAGCGACCTGAAATTGAAGACCAATTGATTCGCGATTTAAATATTTTTATTCGGGTTGTTGAAGCCATCCCATCGATTTTTATTGATGTCATTATCAACCCGGTAGAAATTTTAAAAGACATTAAGATTCAGATTTTAGAAGAGATTGATTTCCTCAATGAAGCACATAATATGTTGCTGTTTGCAGAAAATCACAGACAGCGGACAACCATTTTGAACCCGATCCCTTATTTAAGTCTGTCGACCAGACAAGTGTTGATTCAAGAATATATTGATGGTATTTCAATCGGACGCCATTTTGCCTTAAAAGAAGAAGGTTATGACCTCAATGATTTAGCAAGCAAATTCGTCTTGTCCTATTTATACCAGGTATTTGACGATGGCTTTTATCACGCTGACCCCCATGCCGGCAATATCCTGATTAAAGATGGGAAAATTGTCTTTATTGACTTTGGGGCGATGGGGAAAATTTCCCCCGGCCAAAAACAGCTACTGGTTCAAATATTGACTTCCTTAGTCAGTAAAGATATCGATGGTTTAGTCAATGTCTTGCTGCAAATCTGTAAACAGAATAAAACTGTCGACAAGGTCGTTTTATACCGGGACATTGAAACCTTGTTTAACCGCTATCTAACCACCGGGATGGAAGCCTTGGAAATTGACGATATCTTCCAGGACCTACTAAAATTTGGTCATAAACACGGGCTGATTTTCCCATCTGAATATATTTTACTGGAGAAAACCATTGCCATGGTTCAAGGCGTTGCCCAAAGTTTAGACCCACATCTAGATTTTATGGCGATCTTTCAATCTTTCTTCTTGTCTAGCGGCACCATTCCCTGGGAGAAATTCTTGGACCCGAATGCTGTTGCACGAGAAGCCTTTAGGACCTTGAATACCACTAGAAGAATGCCAACTAAGATAGAAAATTTAGTGGACAACATCAATAACGGTCGTTTGAATGTACGACTAACCTTTGAAAATGTGGATGACCGGATACGGGACATTAACTCAATGATTAACCGCATTATTTTTGGAGTAATTCTATCCGCCCTTATCTTGGCTTCCACTTTGATCATTACCTCAGCACAAACCTATTATGCAGAATTGCTGGGTATTTTCTTTTTCGTCATCACAGCGCTTATCGGGTTAATCCTACTAATATCCATGCTGCGGGCCCGAAGGAAATAGCGACCCTGAATTTGCCACGATTGAAATAGCCACAAAAATAGGCGGTATGCCAGATGAGATTTCGTCCGGAACACCGCCTGTTTCTTTATTTAGCTTGGCTTATTCTATAAAATAGGCACTCCTCATATTTTATTTATACAAAGGTAAGATCGCACAACCTGTTAATTCAGGTCCCGTATGTACCGCTAAAGCTGATCCCAGTTGGACATCGTAGGCTTCCTCAAATTCCGGTAAAGCGTCTTTAAGTCCTTCCAAAAGCTTGGCTGATGTCACTCTAGCAGCCGGATTACCGCCACAAGTAGCCAATAAAAATTCTTGGCTTTCAGGAACAACGCCCTTCACTAAATCAACCATCTTTTTAATGGTTTTGGCTTCATTAATGGTTTTTGAAGCGCGGATTTTAGCGATTGTTGTATAAATTCCCTCTTCATCACAAGTGATAATTGGTTGAATATTTAACAAGGTACCTACTGCACCAGTCACCCGGCCAATTCGACCACCAGCAATTAGATATTTTAAGTTAGGGATATGGAAAAATACATGACCTTTTTCAACTGAATCCTGTAATTTCTTGGTAATCATTTTAAAGTCATTCTTCATTTCGAAGTATTTTGTTGCAGCGATCATGAATAGACCTGAACCGATACCAATGTTTTTCGTATCTAAAAGGAAAAACTCCACTTGAGGAAAATCTTCCGCAATTAAACGAACTGAGTTGTTAGTACCAGAAAGATTTGATGAAATGGTAATGGCGATAATATGCGTACAGCCTTTTTCTATTAAGTTTTCAAAGGCTTGAGAAATCAATTCACCACTTGGTAGGGATGTTTTCGGGATTTCCGATGCCATACGCTCAAATACTTCTTGTGGTTGAATGGTTACCCCATCCAAGTAATCGCCATCTTTAAAGGCTACATTTAAAGGTAATACTTCGATTTCAAATTTGTCGACAAACTCTTTTGGAACATCTGAACCAGAGTCCACAATAAAACCTATTTTTTCCAATTGACTACCTCCGACTATAAGGGTTATGCTTCTGTTTCTATCTCTGTGGTATCTTGATCTACAAAGGAAATAAATTTTTTCGCAAACAATAAATTAGTGATTGTTTCGCAAGCCAAATAGATAATATACTTATCAAAATCCTCTGGATCTGAATAGTCTGTTTCAATTTCGTCATCCACGGCTACATTTAAATATACATGCCCTTTTCGTTTGATGGTAATTTCTAATAAGGCACAGAATTGATTGTAGGCGTTTGAATTGCCTTGTGACTGCGCTAGAAAGATCAATACACGACGGATGTCTTGAATTGAAATGACTTCTTTAAATAAGGTAATGACGATTAAATACGCGATATGACGTTTATTGTAATGCCTCTTGATGGGCTTTGGAATTAATCCTAGTTTAACATAGTTATTGACCATTGAAGATGTCACAGGTTTCTTATCTGAAGAAAAAATTTGGAATGGTTCTAAATACTGGGTTACAACTGCAATGAGTTGGTCCATGTATAAAGGAATATCTGTAATTTCTTCCCATCTTGGCATGTTGACGTCGTCTAAACTTTTGACCCAGTTTTCAAATTCTAATTGTTTTTCCACTTATACTCACCCACTATTTCATTATGATTATATTATACCACAAAGTTATCATCACTATGAACAATAGTTTTTAAAACGAGCTATTTTATTTCGTATTCGAAAAATAAAGGAAAACCACTAGCGCTTTCGGTTTCTAAATGACCATTTTGGCCAGTTAATACGCGTCTTTTGACCACCTTCTTCTACTTCATCATCTAGAGAAACGCCTTGGCTAGTGTCCTTTCCTTTGGTCCCCTCAGCATCTTGACCCTTTTTCGCTTCGATTTCCGCCATAGCAGCTTGGAAATCGGGGTCATTTTGCCCGCGTTGCAGCCTTTGTCCGTATAAATCTTTCATCAATTTACGGACTGTTCGTGGACTGACCTCTTCACCTTTAGCTTCTGCTGTGGCGATGAAAGTCAGGACTTCGATGTAGGACATGGCTAGGGCTGTGGTAATGATTGAGGCAGTTGTTCCTGAAATCATCCCACCTGCCACAGACCCGATACCTGGGATAAATTTCACCACGTTCGAAACGATTAGTCGTCCTAAATAGGTTGCTGATCCTGTTCCACCAATAGCCCCTAAGATGCCTAAGGCAGTCGCTCGGTCCATGGAAATGCCAAATATAGCTGTAATATGGGCCATCATACCTATTTGCATGGGCACTAGGACGGTTGCATCGGAAAAAGGGATGGGGGTGAATCCAACACCAAAGGTAGTGACAGTATATCTACGCGCCCAACGTCGCGCTGCTCGGCTCTTCCGTTCAATATCAATCTGTTGGGCATTGTTAAAAGCTGTGTGGACCTGATGTGGCAATAAGCCAATTGTTCTTTCAACAAGCTCTTTTAGACCGAAGGCAGGAATGGTAAATTCGTCAGTAATCTTATAATCCTGGGCCATTAACCGAATAATTGCTTGGACGGATAGATTTTGATTGACTAGGTATTGTTCAAATTTCAAGGCTTGATCCCCGATAGATTGAGTCAGCACTAAGATAACCGGCATCTTATTAGCTAAATATTCAATCAAACGAATCTCCATATCTTCAATCCGCGATGAAGATGCATTGATACAATAATATGCCACGTGCATATGTTGTTGCATTTTGGCCATGCCTTCTAGCGTTTGGTCGATTTCACTCGTCACTTGGTTTTGGGTTTCTGCATCCAGCTCCAACCCTCTTGTATCATAAAGGACCATTGGCACACCTTCTTTTTCGATTTTATGCAAATGTTTGGTGATGGGTTGCCCAATCCCTGTTTCCGCTAATCTCTCCCGGAAAATATTGTTGATTAAAGTCGATTTCCCAACACCCGTTTTACCTACTACTAGAATATGTACTTTTTCGATTTTTTCAATTTCT
The DNA here is from genome assembly GCF_001053265.1 of Carnobacterium sp. 1290_CSPC. Classification (NCBI taxonomy): domain Bacteria; kingdom Bacillati; phylum Bacillota; class Bacilli; order Lactobacillales; family Carnobacteriaceae; genus Carnobacterium; species Carnobacterium sp. 1290_CSPC. Next base: position 6,765 of record NZ_JVVG01000004.1, on the reverse strand, counting down.
TCTTGCGTTTTCTTGGTTAATTCTTCAGCAAGAGACCAATCCATTTTTCTCGCCATTTCCGCTCACCTCAACTGTTTTTCTGCTTATATATATTTTATCAGATAAATTTTAAATTAGTATTAATTGCATCGAATTTCCATAATTACCTAATAGAATATGCTATACTACATGTGTAAAAAACGCATCCTACTAAAGGAGGAAAATAATGTCTGCTAATTCACGTAGTCAAGAAAAAATCAAATTACCTTATACGAAAGCTTATTATATCACGAATGAGATCCTGAATTCAGTGACACATGGCATTGGGTTTGTCCTTTCAATTGTTGCCACCGTTTTCCTAATCCTTAAAGGTGTTGAAAACCAAAATAGTATCGAAATTTTTTCATACGTGGTGTACGGCATCTCTATGTGTGCCCTTTACTTGGCTTCAACCTTATACCACAGCTTTTCATTTACCAAAGCTGCGGGTATCCTAAAAATTATCGACCATTCATCGATTTTTATTTTAATTGCTGGATCATACACACCCTTTGCCCTAGTCGCTATCGGTGGTGTCTTTGGCTGGTTTATCTTCATTGCACAATGGGCCATCGCCCTATTTGGAATTATCGGTAAAATCCTCTTCCTAAATAAGATGAAGAAATTTTCTACCCTTTTATATATTTTGATGGGCTGGTTCGGGGTTATCGCTATCCCGCAGATGGCCACAGCCATCGGTTCTGGTGGTATCGCTTGGCTAATCGCCGGCGGGGTAACTTATACAGTCGGCACTATCTTCTACGCCCATGATAACTTGAAATTCTGGCATGTCATTTGGCACTTATTTGTACTCGGTGGTTCAATCGCGATGTACTTCGCCGTCTTATTATATGTATAGGAATGAAATGCTTTTAATATGAAAAATAAGATACCAAGCATAGTTTAGTAGTCCTGCTACTCGCCTTTGCTTGGTATCTTTTATTTGCTTTGGAGATATTTTAAACGCTGCCCAGATTTATAAAACTCGTATTTCAGATTCAAGAATTTCTCGCAGTCTAATAAAATATCAAAGAGCATAGACCGGGTTTCAAATTCATTTCGAGTTTGCGGTAAGGGTTGCTGTCTAAACCGTGTTTTTAATTGATTTAATTCATTACGAAGTTTAGCTGCTGTATTTGATTCCGATAATTGTTGACTAACGTGACGGAAAAAGCCACTCAAGTCATAAGTCTGATCGGTTGATTCATAAATATTATCCAAAGAATTGTTGATATCATAGAGAATAATCAATTGGGAAGACCGCATTGAAAAATAATTTAGATAGTAATTTTGCACATCACCCGTGATATTATTTTCAGCCTCCTTCAATGCCAGGAATTCTCCATGTTTCGCCAACTCGTAAGCCTGGTCGATATGTTCATATAAGAGGTGACCCGGGTGGTCAGGGGTATCCATTTTGTCAGCTAAATGGTTTAAAATGATCTGCATTTCCCCTTCAATTTCCCCTTTCAACTTGTCCATCTCGCCACTGGCTGATGTCTGATACAAATTGACAATTACTGCAATCCCAACACCAATCACAAGTAGAAGCATTTCGTTGACCCACCAATTAAAATCTGACGCTTGTTCAAGCAACAAATGGGAAATAAATACCGCACAGGGCGCAATGGCGTTATCGCTCTTTAGGTAGACAGAAACAGGATAGGTAATTAATAGATAAAGTGAAAATACCCAAATTTCATAACCATAAAGATTGAATAATATGGTGGCAATTAACAAACTCAAAATCATGGTAAGGGTCAAGTTGCCGATGTATTGCACAGTTTTCTTACTGGTTTCTGCTAGGGATAGGATGGCAATAACCCCTGCTGATACCGCATAATCTAGACCTAACCACTGAGCCAAAAATATGGCAATAAATGTGGCCACTGCATATTTTGCACTCTTAATCGCTACTCGCATTTGATCGCTCCTTTAACTTCATTCAAAGATATTTTAGCATATTATCTGAAAGTCAATTTATGAAAACATACCAAATCAACAAATTTCTAAAAATGTGCGCAAAGATAATGAAATATGGTAGAATAGTGTTAGCGAGTAAGATCACATTTTTAATAAATTTATAAAAGGAGCAAAAAATGATTTTTAAAGTAACTTATCAAGATTCATTGACTGAAGTACCACGTCGTGAATCAACACACACTATGTATGTCCAAGCTGAAACTAAACGTGAGGTTCGTGCCCACCTAGAGAATGAAACCCCCTATCTAGTCGAGTTTATCCAACCACTTGAAGGTGCGCATTTAGAATACGAACAACAAAATCCAGACTTTAAAGTTGTGGAGCTTTCTAATTAATGAAAGTTGATATAAAAAATAATGAAGTTGGCGTTTTCGCTTTCGGGGGATTAGACGAAATCGGTAAAAACTCTTATGGAGTCCAATTTCAAGACGAAATTTTATTATTAGACGCTGGGGTTAAATTCCCAGAAGACGATTTGTTAGGTATTGATTACGTTATCGCTAACTACCAATACCTAATTCAAAACGAACAAAAAGTGAAAGGTTTATTCATCACCCACGGTCACGAAGACCATATTGGGGGGATTCCTTTCTTACTGAAACAAATTAACATTCCGATTTATGCTGGCAAATTGGCCATGGCTCTAATCAAGAATAAATTAGAAGAACACGGATTATTACGTGATGCAGAATTACATATTATTGATGAAGATTCTGTCATCAAGTTTAGAAAGACATCCGTTTCTTTCTACCGTACTACCCACTCTATTCCTGACGCAATGGGGATTGTTGTAAAGACTCCACCAGGAAACGTGGTATTTACCGGTGACTACAAGTTCGACTTTACCCCAGTAGGTAAACCTGCTGATATCCATAAAATGGCAAAAATCGGTGAAGAAGGCGTTCTATTGTTACTTGGTGACTCAACAAACGCTGAGATTCCAGGTTTTACCCAATCAGAACGTGTCGTTGGTGAATCATTAGCGGATATCATGTCAAATATTGAAGGTCGAATTATCTTCGCATCTTTCGCTTCAAATATTTCCCGTCTATCCCAAGCCATCGATGTGGCTGTAGCCCAAGGTAGAAAAATAGCTGTCTTTGGTCGATCTATGGAAGCTGCCATTCGAAACGCTATCGAACTCGGCTATTTCAACGTGGGTGAAGATGCCTTCATCCAAAGTAACGAAATCAACCAATACCCAGCAAACGAAATCTTAATCATGTGTACAGGTTCTCAAGGTGAGCCAATGGCTGCCCTATCTCGGATTGCAAACGGTACCCACCGTCAAATATCAATCCAACCTGATGATACTGTGATCTTCTCATCTAGTCCAATTCCAGGTAACACCCTATCTGTAAACCATGTAATTAACCAATTACTTGCTGCAGGTGCAGAAGTTATCCACGGTAAGGTCAACAATGTCCATACTTCAGGGCACGGTGGTCAGCAAGAGCAAAAACTAATGCTGTCATTAATGAAACCGAAGTACTTTATGCCAGTCCACGGTGAATACCGTATGCTATCTATTCAGGCTGAACAAGCTGAATTAGTTGGTATTCCACACGAAAACATCTTTATCATGCAAAACGGTGAAGTCTTAGCCTTAACGCAAGACTCAGCGCGTCGCGCAGGTAGCTTCCCAGGTGAAGCGGTCTACGTAGATGGTAAGGGTATCGGGGATATCGGCAATATTGTCTTACGTGACCGTCATAACCTTTCTGAAGATGGTTTAGTCCTAGCAGTTGTATCTGTTGACTTTACTAAGAATGAATTACTCGCTGGTCCTGATATCGTTTCTCGTGGTTTCATTTACATGCGTGAATCTGTTGGTTTAATCCAAGATGCACAAAAAGTAATCCGTACTACTGTTATCGGTCATCTAAATTCAGGTAAGAAAGTAAATGAAAAAATCTTACGTGACGCTATGCAAAATGCCTTACAACCATTCTTGTATAAACGTACAAAACGTAATCCAATGATTATGGCAGTCGTAATGCCTGTCTAATCACAACGATTACTAATAAACAAAAATAAACCTGCGATGTAAAGCTGAACTAGCTTGCATCGCAGGTTTTTCCTTTTGCAATAAAACGACTATTTAACTAATTGATTTTGGAAGGCATAAATCGTTGCTTGTGTCCGGTCTTCGACCCCTAATTTAGATAATATATTCGATACATGGGTTTTTACCGTTTTTAAGGTGATAAATAAGTCATCGGCAATTTCCTGGTTGGATTTACCAGCAGCAATCAACTGCAAGACTTCCCGTTCACGAGTAGTTAAATCATCATGTAGGTGATGGCGGTTAGCTTCTACTTGATGGGCAATCAGCTTTTCATTGACTGTTGGTGCAATGACTGATTCCCCTGCATAGGTCCGGCGAATTGCTGACGCAATTTCGTTTGCAGAAGATGTTTTTAAAATGTAGCCCTTAGCCCCAGCTTGCATGGCTGGATATACCTTTTCATCATCGATAAAAGAAGTGACAATTAAAATATTGGCTTTTGGCCAGTCAGCTAATATTTCTTGTGTTGCTTGGATCCCGTCCATATTATCCATGACTAAATCCATTAAAATGATATCTGGTTGCAGTGATAAGGCCATTTTCTTACCCTCTAATCCGTCCTTAGCTTCCCCTACTATCTCTAGGTCTGATTGGGTAGATAGGTAGGTAGAAACGCCTAATCTGACCATTTCATGGTCATCTACTAACAATACTTTAATCATATATGCCCTCCATTTTTCTTGGTATTACGATTTGGATCAATGTGCCCTGGTTTTCAAATGAAATAATGTTGACTGAACCACCTAGCTGGGCCACGCGCTCTTGGATATTTTTCAAGCCGTACCCACCGTTCTGCAGTAATTCTTTGTCGGTATCAAAGCCCACGCCATCATCTGAAAATCGCAGATAAATATTTCGGTCTTTCTCATACAGATGGCATTCGATAATTTGTGCATTAGCATGTCGCAGGGAATTGGATAATAATTCCTGCACAATTCGGAATAGGTGGTTCTCCACTTCGGGCAGCAATTGAACGTCCGTCACAGTGGCTTCAAAATTAATCTTAACCTTCGTTTCTAACTCCCTAAAGAGCTGTTCAATTCCCTCTGCCAAACTTTGATTGGTCAAGGAAATTGGCCGTAGATGGAGTAGTAAGGAACGCATTTCAGCTTGCGCCTGGTCCACCATAGCCGCCACCTTACCGATCAATTGCCGGTTGACAGGGTCCATATTGTCCGCCTGCTCTTGGATAGCTGACAAAATCATGGTCATGGCAAACAATTGCTGGCTGACTGAATCATGCAATTCACGCGCAATCCGTTGTCGTTCCTCTTTGACTAGTTCGTTTCTGTTCATCTCTGAGTTCGCTTCATCCGCCACCGTTTTTGCCTGCAAGGTCATTTCCATGTTCTGTAACATGGCCCGCAACCGTTCAATTTTCTCACCTATTTGCTGGCCAGCATAAACGCCCATTTCTGTCTCTTGAAAAATGGGTGAATCATATTTTCTGGCAGCCAAGGCAGTTAGCTTAGCCGTTAATTTATTTTCGTCCTTGTATAAAAAGAAATACAAGATAAATGTTGCAATCAATGAGATGACTATATCAATGACCAATAAATACATAAATGGTAGGATTAAACGGGCAAATTCAAGATATGACCCGTCGACATCCATGGTATTAGGTGCCAAAATCAAAAAGATATAAGTTCCAAGAGATACCGTCAAAAGTGACAACCATAAAACGATAAATATTGTTAAAAACCGACGTCCTCTCATAAGAAGACCACCTCAACTGTTCCCCAACCTTGAGAAATTTGTAGGTAAATTTTCCGGTTACTTTGCTGATAAGACGCACTTTCAAAGGTTTTACGCTCATTGTTTAGGGCCACTTTTTCCCCGTTCCAATTTACTTCGGTCCGAAAACCATTGGCGTGTAGTTCAAGACCCACCCCTTCAGGCACCACAAGTTTGGTTTGCCCAACCAATTGATTAATCACGACCACATTGGTCCCTATTGGCACAATCGTTGACCCGAAATCAATAAAGGTATTGGCATAGAGATGGTACATCTCAACATCTTCCCAGGCATATACTTCTTCCTTGTAAGGACCAATATTAAATAAATGGTCAAATTCTAAGAAGGCTTCCTTTTCTTGATCCTTAAAAATACCATCTTCTGCATCCACAATTTTTGTTTGTCGCAAGGTTAGGTCATGTTTTACGTTATCAGATTTATCTTTCACAATCGCATAATAAACCAAACCAACAATCATTAGCGCCAATAAAATACTTGAAACATAAGGCAAGGTCACAATCCCAATAAAAATTAGAAAACAACCAATGGCAACTAGTATCAAGTTCAGCCAACTTTGTTGCTGTTTCTTTGTATTCATTTTTATTTTTACCCGGTTAGATACGGCTAAAAGTCCGCAACCGACAACAATGGAAATCAAATTTTCTGGTCTAACCAATAAACCTGTAAAAACAATCAATCCGGCAAAACAAGTTAAAATCATCCATAGATTTCTCATATTGCCCTCCATCCTATTTTTATACTCTAATCATACCACTTCTACATTTTACTATATATGACCATTTTATGAGAACTGAATCACTTTTACATTGGTCCTAAGCCTTAAAGATTTTCATTTATAGCAAAAAAGACATACCCCAACCACGCGAATGGTAGGAATATGTCGGTTCTATAATAAATAGTGTTGGTGAGATTCAATTGAGTCTCATCGGCACTATTTTTG
>NZ_JVVG01000029.1:0-1863 GCF_001053265.1 Carnobacterium sp. 1290_CSPC | reverse complement strand
AAAAATAGTGTCAATGAGATTCAATATGAATTCTCACCAACACTATTTATTATAGAACCGGGATTTTGTGTTTTATAGAGAGAAAAAAATTTTGAAATTTACGACCGGGCCGTCACTTTGAAGGCAATATAAGACCGGTCATCAAAGCTGACTTGGTCAGGGTTGAGGCCTTTTGTGGAAATATATTGATCAATTAAATACGGATCATTGTGGATAATTGCTTGCAGGTAAGCTTCAGTTTCTTCAAAAGTTGGTCGAATATCTGGATACCCATCTGATGTTAGGACTATTTCATCCCCAGCTTGAACAGGTATAGTTGTGATTAAGCTGCTTGGAATCTCTTGTCCGTTTAAAACCGAATAACCAAACCGTGCATCAGCCTTGTTGGCAAATGTGTTTGAGGAAATTAAATAGGGCATAATGGCGTCTCTAGCCTCTTGGTGGTGGTTAGGGTAGATATGCAAGATGAGTGACCGGAAGGCGCTTAAAATATCATCAGAGACCTTTGGTTGGGTATATAATTGCCCGTTTACACTAGCTTGGCAATCCCCAATTAGGTAGATACACTTGTAGAAATCAGAATACAAAGCCATAGCAGCTTGTGGACCATGTTCGATTCGGTCTAGCGGGAAATCCACATGTGTATAAAACTTGTCCTCAAAAGCTTGGTTAACACCTGAAATAACCGTTTCGATAGGTGCTTGTGGATCTAATGTGGCTAAGAAATCATGGATGATGTTGGACGCTATTTTGCCAGTTTTCATGCCTTCATGGGTAAAGTTCGACTTGGATGTTACCCCGTCTATAACAGCGATGAAGTGGTCATTTTTAAAAAGAGCGTCCTCGCATAAAGCTGGCTGGTCATATTTACCTTGGATGAAAGTGTGTTGAATTTGCAAATTCTCTCCCTCACATTCTATACTTTGCTAATTACAGTATATAGAAGACGATGGGATAGGCAAAGAATAAGTAAGGGATAAATGGCAGACCAGTCGGTAGGTTTACATTTTTTATTTTCACATAACAGATGTGGCAGAGGGCTAGACTGCTAGCGATCAACAGAAGATATGAGAAGGTTAAGGGACCGAGCATTAGAGCTAAGACTACCAGTGCTTTAATGTCGCCACCACCAATACCTTGATGAAGCAGGTGATTGCAGGTGATTAAAGTAGTGAAGACTAATAGGGAAAAGGTAATGTGGGTTAAGTGTGCTATGTCCGGATTTCGATATAGATAATTAATCACAACTAATAATAATATGACTTGAAACCGGTCTGGTATGATGTGTAAAGCCAGATCGGCACTGGTCATGATGAGAAGGATAGTAAAAATCAGGAAGAGAAGAATTGCTGTTTCAGTCGTATGGTTCAGAAAAAACAAGAAAGAGAATATAGCGAAAAATCCTTCAGAAAGTGGATAAATCAGTGGAATTGGCTGGCGGCAAGTCTGACATTTACCTGTTGATAGGCCGTAACCGATGATTGGTATCAAAGCTAAGGGTGAAATCGGGACATGGCAATTGTCGCACTTGGAACGACCGTGGATAAAGGATTGTCCAAGGACTGTTCTTGAGCCAACCACCATAAAAAATGAAGCAAGACTAGCAAAAAGGACCAATAGAATGGTATAATAAACAAACGATATCATTTTCAACCTCCATATGGTTTATATACGAATTTTTTCTGCCGATGCGCTAAAAAATGACGAAAAATAAATTTTTTTATGGAAATTGTGTTGACAGTGTCTAAATCAGATGGTATTATTTAGTAGTTGTCTTTGACAGATAACTAATTGAAATATTTACGGAGAATTAGCTCAGCTGGGAGAGCGTCTGCCTTACAAGCAGGATGTCGGGGGTTCGAG
>NZ_JVVG01000028.1:0-20986 GCF_001053265.1 Carnobacterium sp. 1290_CSPC | reverse complement strand
AGTGCCGTATCACACAAAGTGTGATGCAAACTATTCTGAAGTGGACTTGAGCTGGTCGAGTGAACCCGACTAAGGTGCGACGCAAATCCGATTACAAGGGTGTGAACCCGACTAATGTGTGAGCGTCGAAAAATAATTTATCATTAAACCAAAAAATCCGAGGAAAGATTGATTAAATCAATTTTTCCTCGGATTTTTATTTTGTAGATGCTAGTGAATTTAGAAATCCACTTGGTTGTCTTCTTTGTTTTTACGACGTTGGTCACGACGTTTTTTACGTTGATCAGCCATGCGGTTGTCTTTATTATGTTTAGAAATTTGACGGCTTAATTTTTTCTTGTAACCAGGTTTGACTTTACGACGTTTGTTTCGTTCGATCATCCCAGCTACAGTATGGTCAACTTCAGGTGCTTTTTGACGGGCAGCACGGGCATCATGGTCTTTACCATCGATTAATTGATGGTCTTTGATATCTTTATTTTCAAAGATGATTCCTTTGTTTTCCAACCATTCAATATCTTTAAATTCATCCGGAATATAGAAGGTAATGGCAGTACCTGGTTTACCTTGACGACCAGTACGGCCTACACGGTGGATGAAGAATTCTAATTCATTTGGTACTTCGTAGTTGATGACATGAGACACGCCATCAATATCGATCCCACGAGCAGCTAAGTCAGTTGCTACCACGTATTGGAAGTCCAAGTTTTGTACTTGTTTCATTACACGGCGGCGTTCGCGAGCTGGTAAATCACCATGAATTTGGCCGACATTTAAGCCTTGAGATTTCAAGTATTTGTACAATTCTTGTACAGTTTCCTTGGTGTTAGCGAAGATTAAAGCTAAATAAGGTTGACCAATTGTTAAGGTATCGAATAACAATGCCTTACGGTCGCGCCCTTTAACGGGTACCAAGTAGTTATCAATGGTATCTGAAATTTTGTGACGGGCTTCAATTGTTATCCATTCAGGATTGCTTAGGTATTTTCTCAAGAATGGTTTTAATTTGTCCGGAATAGTTGCTGAGAAAACGTACATGTTCAATGATTTTGGCATACGGCCTGCAATTTGGTCGACTTCATTTAAGAAACCTAAATCAAGGGTCATGTCTGCTTCATCAACAACGAAATCTGTTACTTGGTGTACAGAAATCAATTGGTTGTTAATCAAGTCTAATAGACGTCCCGGTGTCGCAACAACGACTTGTGGTACGGCATTTTCTAAACGGTTGGCTTGTTTAACAGTATCTGTCCCACCAAAGGCGCGCTCGATATGTAAATCTTCATCTGAAAATGACAAGATTTGACGGCCAGCTTGATATAACTGCTCCGCAAGTTCACGACTAGGTGCTGTAATAACCAACTGCGTGTGTTTTTCAGCTGTAATCTTATTTAATAGTGGTAATAAGAAGGCGTGAGTTTTCCCTGATCCTGTTTGGCTTTGGGCAATGACATCGCGGCCTGATTGAATCACTGGAATAACTGTTGCTTGAATTGGAGACGGCTCATAGAAATTTAAATCTGCGAGTGCGTCGTTGATAAATGGTTTTAAATTAAATTGTGTAAAAGACATGGTCTCCCACCTTTCTCTGCTTGCCAGCTTAGGCAAGTATGGTTCTTTTTGCTCATCCGTACTATTGTACCATTATATTTCTTAAATCTAAAATAATAGAATATTAAAAAATACTAAGAATAGTCAGGACTAATTCTTGTGTAAGTGATGAAAGTTCGTATATAATTGATGATGAACTATGAAAGGATGTAGCATAATGACTAACAAACAAGTTGGTGGGCTTATCGTTATGTTTGGTGCAGCAGGAGATTTAGCGCGCCGTAAACTATACCCATCTTTATTCCGCTTATATCAGCGTCAATTATTATCTGAAAACTTTGCTTTGCTAGGAAACTCTAGACGTGAATGGACTAACGATTATTTCCATGATATCGTCTTAGATTCAATTTCTGACCAAGAAGCAGACGAAGAAACAATCAATAACTTTATCAAACATTTCTTCTACACATCTCATGACGCCACTCAAGCGGATGATTATGAGCATTTGAACAATGAAATGGCAAGATTAAGAAATGAATTTAATACCGGTGAGAAAAATTTATACTACCTATCGACTTCACCAGCCCTATTCCCTGAAATTACCCAAGGATTGAAGGATGCTGAAATTGTGACAGATGGCGGTACACACCGAGTAATCTTAGAAAAACCATTCGGAACTGATCTATCATCAGCCAAAGAATTAAATGATGCCTTAGCGATTTCTTTCGATGAAAAAGATATCTACCGTATTGACCACTACCTTGGTAAAGAAATGGTGCAAAATATCTTAGCGACACGTTTCTTTAACCCTGCAGTCGAAGCTTTATTAAACCAGGAATTCGTTTCAAACATTCAAATCACCCTAGCGGAAGACATGCCAGTTGGTAGCCGTGGTGGTTACTACGACAAATCTGGTGCTATTCGTGACATGCTACAAAACCATATCCTACAAGTGGCGACATTACTTGGTATGGACCTACCCGCTTCACCTGACCAAGACGATGTACATGCCAATAAGTTAGCTTTCTTGAAACAAATCGATTCATTGACAGCAGACCAAACAGCTAAACAAACCGTTCGTGCCCAATACCTTGCAAGTGAAGATGGTGAATTCATCAACTACTTAGAGGAAAATGAGGTCGCGCCTGATTCTGTGACTGAAACTTATTTAGCGGGCTACTTCCAAGTCAATAATGACCGTTGGGGCCAAGTACCCTTCTACTTCAAAACAGGTAAAGCCTTGGATGATAAACGGACAACCGTTGAAATCGTCTTAAAAGATGCCGTTGATAAAACAGACATCGATAAGGGGTGTAATCCTAGTCAAAGTCGCATCACCTTCAACATCCAACCAGAAACCGGTTTAGCTTTTAACCTAAATCAAAAATTACCTGGTGAAGAATTATTGCCAACAATGGTGTCTATTAATTCTAATGTAGACGAATTAAATGCTGCCTATGTACCAGATGCTTATGAAAAATTGATTTATGATGCCTTAATCGGTGACCAAACCAATTTCTCTACATGGGATGAATTGGCTGAACAATGGCGTATCGTTGATTCAATCATTGCCAACTGGAAAAATGCAGGCACTAAAACCCTACCTACTTATATTGGTAAAACACGTGGTCCTAAAGAAGCGGATGAATTATTACGTCAAAACGGCCATGTTTGGGTAAAATAGTTTTATTGAAAATTGCCTTATATAAGAAACGGCATATTTTACACAATCTAATCCTTATAAACAAAACCAGGAACTAAGATTAAAATCGCGGTTCCTGGTTTTTCCTGTTCACTGTTTTAACGCACCTGTTTTCAATTGCCTTATAAGCAAACTAACTTTCAGAGTAAGTGAACTCTGGAACTTGAATGTCATCAGCGATAATCGCAGCTTTGGCTTCTTCAATTTGTGCCCATTCTTCATCTAACAATTGTCCTTGAGTTAGCGAAACGCCGCCATTTTCCAGGCCATAAGCTAAGCTTTCACCTGCAGGAAAGCTACTGTCTCTAGTTTGCTCGGCTAAGGCAATAATGGCTGCCCCGGTATCTTTAAGGGTCGACGCTAAGGTGAAGTTACCGCCAGTCCACTCGCCCTCGTCAGTTTGATCTCGGTCAACGCCAATCACCCATAATTGCGTTTCTGGATCTGCTTCTAGACGGTTACGGGTCTCGGTGAAAACACCATTACCAGACCCACCAGCAGCTGTATAAATTACGTCAACACCATTGGTATACATAGCGTTAGCAATTTGTTGTCCTTTAGAGGCATCACTAAATGATTCCGTATATTGACTTTTCACTTCAATATTTTCGTCAATATAGGCAACACCCGCTTTAAACCCTGTTTCAAAACGGTCAATCACTGGAATTCTAGTCCCACCAATAAATCCAACCTGATTTGTTTCCGTATTTAAAGCAGCCGCAACGCCCGCTAAGAAGGTAGATTCTTGGTCTTTAAAGGCGATGGATACCGCATTATCTAGGTCAACTTCCCCATCAATCAAAGCATAATTTTGGTCGGGATTTTGCAGTGCCACCTCATTTAAGGCTTCTGCAGTTGTATAACCAAGACCAACGATAATGTCGTATTGGTCTGCAACTGCAACATTTAAATTAGGGATCAATTCAGATTGATCAGGTGACTCATAGTATTGGACCTTGGCTCCAGTTTCCGCTTGCCATGCTTGCAACCCTTCCCAGGCAGATTGGTTGAACGACCGGTCATCAATGCCCCCTTCATTTGTTACCATACCGATTGATAAAGCATCTGTAGTCGTTGATTCACTGGCTTGTGAACTGGATGATGACGCTGTGTCGGCATTGGCATCCGTACCGGCATTTTGCCCTTGGCAGGCCACCAGTAGTAAGGTAGCACTTGAAATAAGGATTGACTTTAATAATGAAGACATGACTTGATTTTCCTCCCAACGAAAACCTAAATGTTCGGTTATCCGCGCTATTATATTCTTTACCCTATTACTTTAGCACAGCCACATTTCTAAATCCATATAAATTTATTGTTTTTATTAGTTAATGTTCGTTTTAAACCACGTTTCTAATCCGTATCCTCTCTAAAATAGCCAATTTACTTTGAAAAGCCGTACGAAAAAGACCGCATCTGAATTTTAAATTCAGATGCGGTCTTGAAAGCTATATTCTTTTTTTGTTAGTCATAAAAATGGTCGCGACGATATTTCATAGCCACTTCACCTAGTTGAGCTAATAATTCGTCTTTCTCTTCTGAAGAATAAACGTTAGCGCCTGAGGCTTTCTCGTGACCGCCACCATCATGTTGGGCAGCAATATGGTTGATTACTGGGCCTTTAGAACGGATTCGGCAACGTACTTTACCATCTGGTTGTTCAATAAAGGTTACCCAAGTAATGACCCCTTCAATAGTTCCTGGAATTTGAACGATTTGGTAGGTTTCATTGGCGGTTAAATCGAGTGACTGTAGTAAGTCTTGTGAAATATAAACTGAATTCACAGTCCCTTGTGCTGACAATTTCATGTTTTGTAGAACATAAGCTTGCAAGCGTGCTTGAGAAATAGTTTGCGTATTCGATTCTTGCATCAATTCAGAAGCTGGGAAGTCGTAGTTCAACAATTCACCGGCAATTTGCATGGTATCGCGGGTCGTATTGTCATATAAGAAACGACCAGTATCCCCTACAATTCCTAAGAAGAAGCATTTAGCTGCTTCATCATTCATTTGTAAGTTATTGTCATCACGTAAGATGATAGATGTCCATAATTCTGAGGTCGATGAGATACTTGGTTCAACAATCATATAGTCCCCGTATGGATCTTCATTTGGATGATGGTCAACTTTAATAAGTGTGGCCCCTTTTTTATACCGTTGATCATCAATCCGTGGTCGATTAGCTGAATCGTTCACGATAACAAGTGCATTCTTGTAAGTATCATCCGAAATATCGTCCATATCCCCGAATTCCGCTAATGAGTCATCGTCTTGACCAGCTGCATAGATATCTTTATGCGGGTAAGTTTCTTCTAAAACTGCCTTTAACCCCATCTGTGATCCTAGGGCATCTGGATCTGGGCGGACGTGACGATGGATAATGATGATATCATGTGCCTCAATTGCCGCTAATATTTTCTCTAACATATTGACCTCTTTCTAAGTCTTAAAAATTTTTCTCTATTTAAATTATACCCTTGTTTGGTAGATTCGTCATTAATTTGTCAGAGTTTTCACACTAGCCATGGCTTTGGTCATCACTTGTTTACCGTGATAAACTGTAATATCAATTTCCATTGAACGTCTAGAGACATCTAGGAATTCTAGCACAACATCGATGGTAGATTGTAAAGGTACTAATTTTAAATAATATGCACTTACCTTATCTACAACGATTGATTTACCTTGTAGCTTTTTGACAAATTGTTTTACCGATAGTTGGATAATACTATGTTGTAAGGCATTAGATAAGGCGCCAAAATCATTCGTTAATGAAACATCGCTCAGGAATCGGTAACGCGCTTTTGTCATATCCTCATTTTGATCAACGAATTTCAACTTATCTGCCAGTAGCATCTCAATACGGTTTTCACTCTGTTCTGTCTGTTGCGTATACTGCAAGGTCCGCAAGACATCTTGTCTAGATAGAATCCCTTGTAAATAATCCTCTTCATCCACAACCGGTAGAATTTCCAAACCATCCCAAATCATCATGTGGGTAATTGATGCCACACTCATTGGCTTCTTAGCCGAAATTGGCGTTGGCGTCATGGCTTTAGCTAAATGGGTATCTGGTGCAAAATCTAGTATATCCTTAGCCGTTAAAATTCCCGCCAACTTACCATCTCTTTCACAAATTGGAAAACGGGTATGCCCCGAGTTTTCTGACAATTGTCGGTAAGCCGTAATCGTATCATCCGTGTATAAAAATTGCGTTTGTTCAAGTGGAATGTAGATATCTTCAACAAGTAAAATATCCTTCTGCATAGACCGCTCAATCATCGCTTTATTGATTAAAGTAGCCGTCGCATAGGTATCGAAGTTGACACTTAAAAGTGGTACTTCCCGCTTGTTAGCTAAATCCACAATGGCATCTGACGGCTTAAAACCACCCGAGATTAGAACTGCGACGTCATTTTCCAAGGCAATCCGTTGAATTTCATCACGGTTACCAACGATAATCAAGGAATCTGGTTCGATATAACGACGCATCCCGTCCGCTTCCATGGCGCCGATAATAAATTTACGTACCTGGCGACTCAGACCTGAAGCCCCGCCTAAAACCTGGCAATCCGTCACCTTGATAATTTCTTCAATCGTTAAATGGTGCATGCGGCGGTTTTCGTTCTCTTCAATTCGGACGGTACCCACTCGCTCTTTGGTCGCCACTAAATGCAAATTCTCAGCCGATTTAATCGCCCGATAGGCAGTCCCCTCTGAAACCTTCAAATTACGTGCGATAGACCTAACCGAAATTTTGGAATCAATGGGGAGGTTTTGAATATATTGTATGATTTGTTCGTGTTTAGTTGCCATTGGCTTTGCTCCTCCGTTTAAAATCTGACCCATTCGGTTTTACGCGTCACCATCCTTTTGTTCAGATGACGCTTGGTCTGGGGCAGGTTGAATTGCTGAATCTTCTTTTCTATTTTTATTTTCATTTATTTCTTCATTCTCTGATAATAATGTGTTGGATTTGTAGGCCAGGGTTCCCGCTTCTTTATCTTGATGATCATATAAATTCAAGCGGATATTTTCAAAGGCCAACTGAGACAAATCACTCACCGTAATCCCCAGCAACCGAATCCCCTGACTGACATCCCCGTAAGTTTGCCATAAGTCCAAGGCGTAGAAATAAATATCTTGACCATTTGAAATCGCGTCAACAAGCGACGTCTGCCGTGTAACCGTCTCAAAATCCGCATTCCGAAACTTCAAGGTCACCACTTTTCCGTGCATGTCCTTTTTACCCAGAGCATCAGACACTGAATTGGCTAGCTTACGCAAGGTTTCTTCCACCTCATTATCATGGTAAAGGAAAGGATAAAAGGTCCGCTCCTTCCCAATCGATTTACGGATGCGGGTGACTTTCACCGGCCGGTCGTCAACTCCGCGGACCCGTTCATACAAGGCTAGCCCCGCTTTGCCGAAATATCGAATGCATTCATCTTGGGATAATTTCTTCAAGTCTGCACCCGTATAAATATCTAATTCATGCATTTTTTCAGCTGACCTTGTCCCAACTCCATAAAAATCTTCAATCGGTAATTGCTCCAAAAAGGGAATTGCTCGTTTAGGGGTAATCACCGTCATACCAAATGGTTTTTGGTAGTCAGATGCCAACTTGGCAATGAATTTATTATAAGAAACCCCAATCGAACAAGTTAAATTCAATTCCTTATAAATGGTTTCTTGAATTTCCTTGGCCACATCCATGGCATAAGGAATCCCCTTCTTATTATCCGTCACATCTAAAAAGGCCTCATCTATAGAAAGGGGTTCTATAATATCCGTATACCGCTTGAAAATTTCTCGTACTTGTTCTGAAACTTCGCGGTATAAGGCATAGTTACCCGACACAAAAATCCCTTGCGGACATAAGCGGTAAGCTTCAGCTGCAGACATGGCTGAATGGACACCATATTTACGCGCTTCATAAGAAGCCGTTGATACAACACCCTTACCCGAATTCTCTTTTGGATGGCGGGCGATGATCACCGGTTTCCCCCGATAAGCAGGATTATCCCTTTGTTCAACAGAGGCGAAGAAAGCATCCATATCGACATGTAATATTTTCCTAGATCCGTCAATTTTTGGATCATCAAATGATAATATCCCAATCGTGCGCATGACACTTACCCCCTTTAAACACTGGGTTACTTGTGATGATTAATCTTGGTCGACAAAAATATTCACAGTCGCCTTAGGATTCAATACAATTGATTCCCCTTTACGCGAAATCGTAAATGATTTGTCAAAAGCTTCAATTTCATCAATCGCATATTTTTTATCTAGTTTAATATCTAACTTATCTAGGTAATTTAATAAATCTTTATCGTCTGTTACACGTTGGATTTTAAACTTATCACCAACCGCTAAATCAGCTAAAGGCATCGTAGCCTCTTTAGCCATCACCCCATCTTTATCTGGAATAGCCCCACCGTGCGGACAGTATACAGGTTTACCTAAGAATTCATCTAATTGGTCAATGAAGAACTCTGTCCCCGTATGTTCTAACTGTTCAGCTTCCTCATGAACTTGGTCCCAGTTGTAACCTAATTTTTCATATAAGAACATTTCCCATAAACGGTGACGTCGTACTAAAGAAGCACCCATTTTAGTTCCTTCCTCAGTTAATTGGACACCTTGGTAAGGAATGTAAGTGACCCAACCCTCTTCTTGTAATTTTGAAATCATTTCAGTTACAGAGGCTGCGGAAATATTTAAGGCTTCGCTAATTGCTTTGTTGCCTACACGGTCCATTTTGCCACCGAATTCAAAAATGACTTTCATATAATCTTCTCTACTTTTAGACATGGTTAATCACCTTTCTTTAATGCTTACGCCAATTAGTACTATTATACCTTATTTTTAGGTGTTTTTGGAAATTACCTACTTTGTTTTTATAGATATACCTAAAAAAAATGTTATTTACTTAACGATGACTCTTAAGAAAATAAGCAATACATAAATCTAGCACAATCAAAAAGAGCATGACACATTGTCATACCCTTCTCAATTTTTCATTTCTGAAATCATGCTATTTTAACAAGTCGTCGATATTCATTTCATCTAACGGATGAACGTCATATACTGTCGCCTGTAATTTTGCATAATCTAAATAGTCATTCGCGTGTAACTTCTTAATTTCCTGAATACGGGCACTAAATTTCTTTGGTGCCTGACGTTTCCACGCAAAATCTTTAAAATATTCTTCAATGTCTTGCCATTCTATCCCATTATATCCTTGTTTTTTAATACTTTGAGATTTTGAAAGAAACCATGGACGAAGACACAGGAATTCAAAGTTCGAAACTTTCATAATGGCCTCCGTAACGAAAGGTTCAATCATTCTGAATCAAGCGGTTGCTGTGACTAGATTTGATCGTCCTCTTGTTGGTCGCCTGCTTCTACATCTTCAATGACTACATCATTTTCGCGTGCTTCTTCTTCAGCAGCATCGCTCATGATGTCGTTAGCCATTTCAGTATTCATTGGGTCAGCTTTTTGCGTACGCGCAATTGCACGACGGTCAAATACTAAGTAGACACCTTCACAATCTAAAGTGATAGTGTTTTTAGTTTCATCGATTTCAGCAATGACACCGTGTAACCCACCGATTGTTACTGCTGAATCACCAACTGCCATTGCAGCCATCATTTCTTGTGTTTCTTTTTGACGTTTTTGTTGTGGTCTAATTAACATGAAGTACATTAAAGCCACTAAAACAACGATATATAATATTGTTCCTATTCCTCCCATTAAAAGAATAACCTCCTGTGTGATTATTTGTTCACATATGAACCGTTCATTTTTTTATCATTAGCATAATCGTACCATAAAGTGCCCATAAATTACATAGGTTAACCCTTGTAAGCAGAAAGATTTAGCAAGACCTCGCCTAGCCCTTTTTCAAAAAGAAAAGGTCTTGACCTAAAAGGCGGTTTTTTGAACCTTACCGTAATATTGCAAGAAGAATTCATCTCTAAAGTCCAATAGACGGTCTTCGCGAATGGCATCTTTAATTTGCTCCATCAAATTGATTAAGAAATGCAAGTTGTGGATTGACGTTAATCGTAGTGCAAATGTTTCATTGGCTTTCAATAGGTGACGGATGTAAGCACGTGTATAGTTACGGCAAGTGTAGCAGTCACAATTTGGATCTAGTGGCGTAAAGTCGCGTGCATATTGCGCATTTTTGATGACTACACGGCCTTGACTGGTCATGGTAGTCCCGTTACGTGCAATACGTGTTGGCAATACACAATCAAACATATCGATACCGCGGATAACCCCTTCAATCAAGGCATCCGGACTGCCGACACCCATTAGGTAACGCGGTTTGTCTTCAGGCATGACAGGTGTTAGGTAATCTAAAACCTTGTACATATCTTCTTTCGATTCACCTACTGATAAACCACCGATAGAGTAACCTGGAAAGTCCAAACCGATCATATCTTTGGCGTGTTGTAGACGTAAGTCTTTATAGCCAGCACCTTGTAAAATCCCAAATAAGGCTTGATCATTTGGTCGTTGGTGGGCGTTTAAACCACGTTCAGCCCAACGTGTTGTACGGTGAATCGATTTTTCAACGTAGTTGTGGTCGTGGTTGAAGTCTGGACATTCGTCAAATGACATAATGATGTCTGCACCCAAGTTGTTTTCGATATGGATGGCTTTTTCTGGTGATAAGAATAATTTCTTACCGTCTAAATGAGACTTGAAGGTGACCCCTTCTTCCTCAATTTTTCTAGAATCAGCCAGCGAGAATACTTGGAACCCACCTGAATCGGTTAGAATTGGTTTGTCCCAGTTCATGAATTGATGTAAGCCACCTGCTTCTTTGACTAGATCATCACCTGGACGTAACCATAAATGATAGGTGTTAGACAGAATGATTTGGGCATTCATATCCGTTAACTCTTCAGGAGACACAGCCTTTACAGATGCTTGCGTACCAACAGGCATAAATACCGGTGTTTCAATCATACCATGAGGGGTTTCCACTTGGCCTAAACGCGCACCCGTATGCTTTTCTTTTTTATGTAATGTATATTTTAATGCACTACTCGTCATTAGAATTCCTTTCTTTCTACCACACATGCTACTTTTTGAATCAAAATAATTGATGTGTGTACGACTAGATTTCTACCTAGTCCAACATATTGACAACCAAACAATGTTACCATGCATCCGGCCTGCAAGCAAGGGATATAGGCCATTCCATAGGTCTTTCTAGCTGTTTTCTAATTTAAGCCAGATAGAATATTTTCGATATCGTTTTTGATTTGTCCTTCAACTTCCGCAATATCAGAAGCTTTATATTGGCACTCAATCGCAACAGGGATGGCTGGGTCTATCTCTTTCAAGACGGCAACAATGTCCACGTCCCCTACCGATGAGCCTGCTAAACTAGTATTGGTCGCTTGTTCCACTTGTTTTAGGTGGACGTAATGTACCAATGGTAAAACATTTTTCACCGCTGCTACTGGATCTTCATCGAAGTATAAGAAATTACCCACATCGAAGCACATGCCCACTTTACCGTTACCATTGTCTTGTAAAAAGGCTTTAAAATAGTCGCTAGCGCCTGTTGCTTGCGTGTTGTCATTTTCCAAGGTTAGGGAAATGCTGAACCGGTCAATTAGTTTATTGACCAACGTCATATCTGCAACCACTGTTTCTGGGTTATAGGCACCTAAATTGACCTTCAATTGTACAGCACCAACCGCTTGGGCTAATTCAAAGTAGTCTTCAAATTCAGGATTTAATAGCCCATCTTCAAATAAAGGTGTTGGCACAGAAAGGAAAACAGTTAAGCCCGCTTCTTTGTTTGCAGCTTTTAAGTCCGCCAATTCTTGTTCTGAACCGTCAAAGTACTCACTTCTCAATTCAATATAGTCAAAACCTAACCCTTTAACAGAATCAATCATATCTAATTGACCAAAATTTTCTTACGCCATCAAGTCACCATAAGCAATTGCATTTAAAACCCAGTTCATTCTTGATACATCCTTTCTTATTTAAAAATTCGGATAAGCTAAAAGGGGCTGTCTCACAGCCCCTTTTGCATGCTAAGAAAGTCGTGATATCAGGTTCCCATAGTCAGAATTGTCCGACACTTCACAAAATACGCTAAACACTTGCAGTATTTATTCGGCCTTTGTTTTAGTTTATGGGCGAGTTAGCGCTTTAGCATTTACTCACCTAAATGCGTTAGAAGCGGTTAATTCTAAGCGACTATTGTCACACCTATCTTTTAGCTACTGGTTTGTCCAGTATTTCTTTTAATAATATACCACGTTTTAGGTTATCTTGATTAGATAAAGCTAATATTTCGCGTTGATTTCGCGATTTTTTCTTGCTTTCAGTCGTCACACGTAAATCTTTACCTGGGTCTTCCATTTCCTTAAACAATTGGCCTACTTCTCTATCAAAACGGTCCGCTTCACGGTCATACATTTCATCCATTTGCTGCAATTCTTTCCCTAATTCAAGGACATTGGCAGCCATTTCTTGGTCAAAATAATCACCATTCGACATTGCATTTTCAGGTACAGAACCTTCATTAGAGCGACTACCTTCTGCAGAATAGCCACGACCATCAGCATATACATCTGACTCATCCCAACCCGTTCCTTCACCATCAAGCGCGGTACTTTGACCGCTCTCAGCTTGGTTTAAGGTTGCATGTTGGTTTTGACGCTTCTGTGCCCGCATAGCCTGGTTTTGTTTAGCATACTGCTGACCACGATTTTGTTGATTTGCATTTCTTCTTTGATCTTGTTGCTTTGTAACTTGAATCTTTTCAGCCTTCACTTCTTCAAAAGACTTTTGCACATCCGCATCCACTTCATCTAAATACTCTTGAGCTTTAGCTAGATAATCCGCCAAGGTTTTTGGCTTCGTATCTTCTTGGTGTCTACCGCGACTGGTACTTTGACGATTTAAAGTTTGTCGAGTCTGTCGAGCTTGGGTTTGGCGCGTGTTTCTTTGTCGATTCACACCGTTTTCACTCATCCGCGAAGGTTGATTAGAAGCATCAAATCGCTTCGCTTTCGCCTTCTCTTCTGCTTCCAGCTTCTTCTGATGATCCTTGTAAAAGCTGTGCGCTAGCCCAAAGACGAAGATCAGAATTCCAATCAGTTCCATTATTGATCACCTGAATTGTATTCAGAATCTCCTTCAGAAAGACTTTCGCGCATCTTCGTATCCGCTTGAATATTTTGCATATTGTAGTAGTCCATTACCCCAATTTTACCGTTTCTAAAGGCCTCAGCTAAGGCTTCTGGTACTTGAGACTGTGCTTCCACAACTTTCGCGCGCATTTCTTGCGTTTTCGCAATGTTTTCTTGTTCTTGGGCAACGGCCATCGCACGACGCTCTTCAGCCTTGGCTTGGGCAATTCGTTTATCCGCTTCGGCTTGCTCTGCTTGTAGTTTAGCCCCAATATTACGACCTACATCTACATCCGCAATATCAATCGATAGGATTTCAAAAGCTGTCCCAGAGTCTAAACCTTTTCGCAAAATAGTTTGTGAAATCGCATCTGGGTTTTCCAAAACATCTGAGTGTGTCACTGCTGAACCAACAGTTGTGACAATACCTTCACCTACACGGGCGATGATAGTAGATTCACCAGCACCCCCAACTAAACGTTCAATATTAGCGCGTACAGTTACTTTCGCTTTAGCACGTACTTCTATCCCATTCATCGCAACTGCAGAAATAATGGGTGTTTCAATCACTTTAGGATTAACAGACACTTGAACAGCCTCAAATACGTCACGACCCGCTAAGTCAATGGCTGCAGCTTGTTCAAACTCTAGGTCAATATTGGCGCGTTGCGCTGCGATTAAGGCATCCACGACCATATTGATATCCCCACCCGCTAAATAGTGGGCCTCTAAATCATTTAAATCAATAGTTAACCCAGCTTTCGTCGCCTTAATCAAAGGTTTAATAATGTTATTTGGATTTACCCGACGTAGACGCATACCGACTAAATCGCCAATCCCCACCTTAACACCAGAGAAATAAGCTGTTACCCAAAGGCCAACCGGCACAAAGGTAAAGAATAAAATTAAAACGACTAGAATAAGAATGGCTAAAACCAAAATTCCCCAAATACTTGTGTCATTTCCATACGAACTACTCACGGTTCACTCTCCTAACTAATAATTGATTGTTCCGAATCCTCACAACAACCACCTGCTCATCACTACCAATCACTTCATTGTCACTCATCACTTCCAAGATATTCCCGTCCGAGAAAGTTGCCTTCCCAGTCGGTCTCAGTGGCGTAAGCGTCATAGCCTCTTGCGAAACATAATCCGCAACAGACACACTCTGCGATTGATAACCACGTTCCCGGTTCAATGATGTATTCAGTACGATTTGATCATTAAAAGGGATACTGTAACCCAACTTCACTAGAATATAAAAGGCAACTATCCCCACAACTACACCAATCGTTAAATCTACCACCGCGTCGCCGATATCAGCAGTCTGTCCCATCAATCCCCAAGCACCGATTAACAAACCTACGACACCCAATATCCCGTAAGTAGGTAAAAATACTTCGGAAATAATCAAGACTGTCCCTAAAGCAAAAAGCATCAGTGATAACCAAGACCCATTGTCATACAAACCAAAATACAATAAGAAAGATCCCGCACCCACAATGCCTCCAAGCATATAATGACGCGTCATCATTCCAGCGATAATGGCTAGGATACCAATGGAAAATAATACTGTCTCCATTTCTCCACCTCCATCCATCTTCTATACTGTATATTTTACCATATTGAAAGACCGCTTTCATAATGATAGCCTAGCTTCAACGGTTTCTCTTCTTTGAAAACAAGCTTATGCAATAAAAAAATTCTCCACAAACGAGGCATACTACCCATTTGCGGAGAATTAATCAATTACTTATTTTTTATATAGATTTAATTTTGGACTAAGGGTGTCACATCAAACTTGATTTCATGGTCTTCATCAATTGAGATGTTCACTGCTTGCTGTTTACTAATAGTACCTGCAATAATCGCACGTGCTACTGGTGTTTCCACTTGGTTGGTGATGAAACGACGCAATGGTCGTGCACCAAATTGTGGATCATAAGCAGTGTCACCAATCCAGCTCACCAATTCATCACTGAATGTTACCACAATTTCTTGGCTAGCTAAGCGGTCGCTTAATTGTGCTAACATCTTGCGTACGATACCGTCCATATCATTGTGTGATAATGGTCTGAATAAAATAGTGTCATCGATACGGTTTAAGAATTCAGGTCTAAAGTGCATTTTCAAAGCACTTTGAACAGCTTCTCTTGCTTCATCATCGATTTCCCCGTTTTCATCAGTACCGTCTAACAAGGCATCTGATCCTAAGTTACTTGTCATAATGATGATGGTATTTTTAAAGTCTACAATCCGACCTTGTGAGTCAGTTAGACGACCGTCATCTAAGATTTGTAATAGGATATTGAATACATCTGGATGGGCTTTTTCAACCTCATCTAGTAAGACCACTGTATATGGATTACGACGTACAGCTTCAGTTAATTGGCCACCTTCTTCGTAACCAACATAACCAGGCGCTGCCCCTATTAAACGAGTCACATTGATTTTATCCATGTATTCACTCATATCAAGACGGACCATGTTATTTTCTGAATCAAACATGGCTTCAGCTAGGGCTTTAGCCAACTCAGTTTTACCAACACCAGTCGGTCCTAAGAATAAGAATGAACCTAACGGACGGTTTGGATCTTGAACACCGGCACGTGAACGTAATACCGCATTTGTCACGCTATCAACTGCTTCATCTTGACCTACTACACGTGCATGTAAGGTGTCATCTAAGTGAAGTAATTTTTCACGTTCCCCTTCGACTAATTTAGTCACGGGGATCCCAGTCACTCTTGAAACCACTGCTGCGATAGAGTCTTCAGTTACAGATTCTTCTACCAAACGGTCAGCACTCTTGTCTGCGTGCTCGTGGTAGGCTTTTTCCATATCTGCCAATTCTTGTTCCAAGGTTGGAATAATCGCATGTTGTAATTTGGCTGCTTCTTCAAGATTGTAGTCATTTTCCGCTTGCTCCAAGGCATGTTTGGCATTGTCAATTTCTTGACGTTTAGCGTTGATCTCAGACATACCGCCTTTTTCAACTTGCCATTGCATGGTTAATTGGTTAGTTTTTTCACGGACCTCGGCTAACTCTTCTTGAAGGTCAGCTAACCGGCGTTTACTTGCCTCATCTTTTTCTTCTTGTAAGGCTTTTTCTTCAATTTCTAGTTGAATTAAACGACGACGTTCTTGGTCTAATTCTGTTGGTAATGAATTCATTTGCACGCGGATTTCAGCACTAGCTTCATCCACCAAATCAAGCGCCTTATCCGGTAAGTACCGGTCAGTGATGTAACGGTCTGATAATTCAGCTGCCGCTACTAAAGCTTGGTCATGTATCGTTACTTCATGGTGCAATTCATACCGTTCTTTCAAACCACGTAAGATTGAAATAGTATCTTCAACACTTGGTTCTTTCACTAAGACACGTTGGAAACGACGTTCCAAAGCCTTGTCTTTTTCCATGTATTGACGGTATTCATCTAAGGTTGTGGCACCAATGCAGTGCAATTCGCCACGAGCCAACATCGGTTTAAGTAAGTTCCCAGCGTCCATTGACCCTTCAGTCTTACCGGCACCTACAATGTTGTGGATTTCATCGATAAATAAGATAATCCGTCCGTCTGCCTTTTTCACTTCATTTAAGACTGCTTTCAACCGTTCTTCAAATTCACCCCGGTATTTAGCACCTGAAATCAAGGCACCCATATCTAATGAAAAGACTGTTTTGTCTTTTAAGTTGTCAGGGACATCTTTTTTCACAATACGTTGGGCTAAACCTTCAACGATAGCGGTTTTACCTACACCAGGTTCACCAATTAGGACCGGATTATTTTTAGATTTACGAGACAAGATACGAACTACATCACGAATTTCTTCATCACGTCCGATGATAGGATCCATTTTACCTGCTTTAACTTGTTCGACTAAATCGACACCATATTTCTCTAAAGCTTCATAGTTTTCTTCTGCTTGTTTACTTGTCACATGATCACCCTGTCTCAAATTATCAATTTTTTCTTCTACCGCTTTTGCAGTAATTTGATGTTGCTTGAACCATTTTGCAAGGTCAGTATAAGATACATCATTGATGGCTGCTAATACCATTTCGGTGGATAAAAATTCATCACCTTGTTTTTCCGCGCGTACTTGAGCTTTTTGAATTAATTCTCCCAAGCCACGTGATATTCCTTGACCATATTGTACGTTCGTACCTTGGACCACTGGAATTGCATCTAATTCACGGTTTAATTCTTCAGTTAATGCTGCCATCGGCACATTTAAATCTTCATAAAAGTCATAAGCAAAGTTTCCAGGTTGCACCAACGCTGTAAACATATGGGGAATCCCAATTTCTTGATGTTTACGAGTCATAGCAATTTGTTGGGCATTTGCGACGGCTTCTTGTAAGGTTGTAGTCATTTCCATGTTTGCCATTTCACATCACTCCTTTTACTTTATGCTTATAGTATATCACTTTGGTCAGGATAGGTCAAACATTTATCAGTGAAATTTTTGACCTTTTTTAACCATCAAAATCCTTGATATATCAATATTATAACCGAGACTTGACTCTAAACATCAAACTAAAGGTCAATATGTGACCACTTACTTTCTTTGACCAATTCAATATGGCGCACATCATCCCACAAAATCTTGCGACTACCGATTAAAAAATAGAAATAATTACTTTCCCCATTAAACCAGCCAAAGATATGGTCAAGGTAGCGACCTAAATAATCTTTCAAAGACAATTGAATAGAAACAGGATAGTGGTTTAACCAAGCTTCTTGCAAGACTTGGTCAACCTCTTCCCTCGTCATCTCTGGCAGTGGGGTAGATACCTTAGCTGCATCCTTATGGTTGGATTGAATGCCTTTGACCAATTCATCCATGGCATAAGCAGTAGCCCACTTCATGCCAAAGCTCCGGTCCTCGTATTCGTTATAAGGCGTGAAGTGTTTACGGGTCCTTGGATGTCGTTGCTTTTTTAACCATGACAATTGGGCCCGTCTTCTAGCGTTCGGGAGTTCCCAAGGTTCAAATCGCTTAGCCATGCGCCTCACCTTCGATACCCGCCATACCACCAGCATGTCCGCCGACTAAACTAGAGCGTTCAATTGCCCGACCGCCAGCTTTAAGAGACGAGGCATAGACCAGACTCTTAAAACCGTATTTCTTACGGATGGTATCTACAATCACATCTGTTTTCAAGTCGGCTACTTGATTGTTTTCACTTTCAAATAGATTTAATTGGACTGCTTGATTGTAAACAAGGTTGCCACTGTATAAAGAAATATGCCGGATGACTTGGTTTTCATAAAGTAAGGACAGCAAGTATAAGGCCACTTCAGCAATCACCTTACTTTGATTGGTCGGTGTGACCTTGATTTGCTTATGAATACCCCTTTTACCACTTGCATCAAAGTAGCCCATGGAATAGCCTAAACCAAGACCAACAACTTGGGTTTGCGCGCCAGCTCGTCTTAAACGAGTCCCAATTTGGTCAGCCATTTCCTTGACGACGACAGCAATTTCAGCCTTATCGGTGTAGTCTTTTGGTAGCACTTGACTGTTGCCGATAGACTTGTCTTTGGTGGTATAAGGGGTACCGAGAAAAGACCGGTCCACGCCCCACGAATGGGCATAAAGTTGGGCACCCATGACCCCTAATTTATCTTTTAATACGTGATAAGAAGAATGGGCGAGGTCATAGACATTATTAATACCCATCCCTTTTAGTCGGCGGGCCAATCGGTGGCCAATACCGCAGACTTCTGTTAAATCAGCAATCTGCCATAAGGTATCCGGCACATCCTCATACCGCCATTCAGCAATCATATCGCCCTCATTTTTCGCGCCAATATCTAAGGCCACTTTGGCTAGAAACGGGTTATCGCCAATGCCAATCGTGGTATAAATGCCGGTCTGGTCATAGACATCCTTTTGAATTTTCTGAGCCATTTCATATGCATTATTCACCTTAAATAGGCGAAATGAATCCGTCACATCTAAGAAACTCTCATCTATTGAAAATACGTGATGGTTGGCTTCGTCCACGTAGCTTTTATAGATCCGATTAATCTCTTGATTCTTCTCCATATAAAACCGCATACGCGGTTGAGCGATTACCAAATCTTCTGGATAGGGATAAGGTAAATCACGGGCCCGGGTCACGTTGGAAATATTAAAGGCTTTCTTAGCGGCGGGCGAGCTAGCCAAAATAAGGCCCGAACCCCTACTCTGACCACCTTTTTCATCATGATAGGACATGACCACTAATTTTGTTGTTAGTGGATCTAAATTACGCGCAACTGCCTCCACTGAAGCATAAAATGACTTACAATCGATACACAAAATATCGCGACTGGGTTCCTTTGAATAATCAAACGTTACATTATTTGCAAACATCCTCAGTCCTCCTTAGTTTAGATATTTAATCTTTTATTCCAAAAATCGAACGTGTGTTCTAAATAATAATAGAACGTATGTTCGCAAAAAACAAGTAGTTTCAAAATTTTTTCTATAAATTAAAAAGACCACGAACTATATTCGCAGCCTTTTTCACTCAACTATTTAAATAATATGCTATTTTTCATCATTTTTTCGTTCAACTACTAAATCAATCGCCATCACTACACCTAGAATAATCGGCACCACATCAGCTGGCACATGGTCTTCAATATCAATCACAAAAGTATCGCGAATTGAAATCAACTTACGGTCGATACGGGCAATTCGGTCGCCATTTTCATCCGTAATACGGAAATCAAAATCAAGGATATTCCCCTTAACATCCCAATCCAATGACGTTACTTTGTAGTTATCTCTAAATAAGGAAACCTTCTTGCGGATTTCAGCTACCTTGTCATTATTTTTATCGTATACATCTACCGTTGGCATTAAATCAATAATTTGCTCTTCAACTTGTGCCACTTCTTTATCCTGAGCTAGGTCAATAATGCGAAATTGTTGGCCAATTGATAGCCATTTATTTTTAACTTTGTAAACTGGATTGCCGTCTTGATTCGTCAAATTAAAATCACGTTTAAGTGAGAGTAATTGATTTTTCATATATAATTTCATTATTTTATCAACCTTTCTACTGTTAACTTATATTTAATTATATCTGTATACTAAGGTAAATCCACATCATATCACTCATACTTTAGTCCGAAATACATAAATGCTCAGGTATAATAAAAGATATATCTATAAAAAAGGAGTCATCATGTATTTAACTATTTTCGCTATCTTACTTATTGTCGCCGGTTTCGTTAACGGGTCTATCTTTTTATTTAAATACCCCAAAGAATTTCAATCGACAAAAATCATCCATGGTTTCTTGACGCTATTCTTACTTCTTATCGGCTTATATTTATTGATAAAAAATGTATAAACCAAAAATGACAGCAGTTGCAATTTACACAACGGCTGGCATTTTCGGTTATAAGTCAAAAGTTATGAGACGATGGGAAAATATCAGATGGAGATGTCAGTTATAAAAGACGTCCCCCAATTAAGTCAATCTAGGCCTCTTTTATAATATTTTTTGAAACCGTTTCATTTGAAGTATGAATATATATATACTACCATT
>NZ_JVVG01000027.1:0-64562 GCF_001053265.1 Carnobacterium sp. 1290_CSPC | reverse complement strand
GGAAAACTATGGATCTTTTTTATTTTATTATTGTTGTTGCACTTAAATTGTAAATTCGTCATAATAAAAAGACCAAGGTTCATCCTAAGATATCCCCCTGGCCCCAAAAAATAGGGTGGTTATAATTTATCTATTATAATCGTCACTTAAGCTTTAGCTTTAAAGCCCTTCAATCTCAGCGCATTCAGTAATACTGAAACAGACGATAAACTCATGGCTGCACCAGCAAACATAGGACTTAATAATGGGCCACCAAATAGGTAGAGGATACCCATGGCAACTGGGATCCCAACCGTGTTATAGGCGAAAGCCCAAAATAGGTTTTGCTTAATATTGGTAATGGTTGCCCGACTCAATTCAACCGCTGTTGGCACGTCCATTAAGTCGCTACGCATCAAGACAATATCCGCTGATTCAATGGCTACATCAGTCCCTGAACCAATGGCAATTCCGATATTGGCTTGGGCAAGCGCTGGCGCATCATTGATCCCGTCACCAACCATGGCCACGTGTAAGCCTTCATCTTGTAATTTCTTCACTTCATTGGCCTTGTCTTCCGGCAAGACCTCACTAAAGACCCGGTCGATGCCCACTTGCTTGGCAATCGCCTCAGCAGTCCCCTTGTTGTCACCCGTGATCATGGCCACTTCAATGCCCATTCGGTGTAATTTTTGGATAGCTGCTACAGAGTTTTCTTTGACCGTATCAGCTACTGCAATAATCCCTAATAATTGGCCGTCAACCCCAACAAACATGGGCGTTTTACCCTCAGTAGCCAATTGGTCAGCCTCAGCTATTGCATCCGATAAATCTATATTGTGATTAGCCATTAATTTACTATTGCCTAGCAAAACGATTTGGTCATTCAAGCTAACTTGTAAGCCATGTCCAGGAATCGCTTGGAAATCTTGGCTGGCCGTTAAAGTCAACTTGCGGTCCTTGGCTTCAGCTACAATCGCTTCACCTAGTGGGTGTTCTGACCCCACTTCTGCAGACGCTGCAACTTGCAAGATATCATCCGCATCCGCGCCATTGAAAGCTTTAATATCTGTCACCACCGGTTTGCCTTCGGTAATGGTACCTGTTTTGTCAAAAACAATAGTTTGAACTTTATGGGTTTCCTCTAAGGCATCGCCACTCTTAATCAAGACGCCATTCTCAGCACCCTTACCAGTCCCCACCATAATCGCTGTTGGCGTCGCCAAACCTAAGGCACATGGACAAGCAATCACTAGAACGGAAATGGTAATTGACAAGGCAAATATCCATGATTCTTGCCCTAGGAAATACCAGGCAAGTCCAGAAATCGCTGCTAAGCCCATCACAATGGGGACGAAAATACCGGATACCTTGTCCGCTAACTTGGCTATTGGCGCTTTAGACCCTTGTGCT
Source organism: Carnobacterium sp. 1290_CSPC (assembly GCF_001053265.1). NCBI lineage: Bacteria > Bacillati > Bacillota > Bacilli > Lactobacillales > Carnobacteriaceae > Carnobacterium > Carnobacterium sp. 1290_CSPC. The sequence goes on along the minus strand of NZ_JVVG01000027.1, from coordinate 63,170 downwards.
TCTTCAACAAGTTGGATAATTTGCGCAAGGGTTGTGTCCTTGCCGACCTTTGTGGCCTTGAATTGGAATGACCCGTTCTTGTTGATAGACGCGCCAACAACCTGGTCGCCTACCCTTTTTTCAATTGGGATACTCTCCCCAGTAATCATGGCTTCGTCAACCGCTGAGCTGCCCTCAACGATCTCGCCATCAACTGGAATTTTCTCGCCAGGGCGAACGACCAAAATATCGCCCGCCACCACCTGGTCAATCGCCACTTCAACCTCTTGACCGTCGCGCATTACTCGAGCCGTTTTCGGTGCCAAGCCCATCAATTTTTTAATGGCTTCAGACGTCTTGCCTTTAGACACAACCTCCAAATATTTCCCTAAAGTAATTAATGTCAAAATAACCGCCGCTGACTCAAAGTATAAGTCAGGATGACCGTGGCCTACATGCAGCTGGCCAGATACCAATAGACCTGTCATCACAATCCCTTGAACAAGCGCTGCCCCTGTCCCAATAGCAATCAAAGAGTCCATATTGGGATGTCCTTTAAAGAGGGCTTTAAAACCCACTTTGTAGAAGTCGCGTCCCAAATAGACAACTGGTAAGGTCAGCAACAACTGGATGACCGCAAAATTCATGGCATTGGTCATTGGATTCAAGAATTCAGGTAAGGGTAAACCGCCAAAAGGTAGCATGGGACCCATGGCTATATAAAGTAAAGGCACAGTATAAATAGTAGACCACAAAAAGCGGCGCCATAAAGCTTGGATATGGGCACTTTGACGATCAGCTTGACTAGGCCCTTCCTGTTCACTGGTTTCTAATTTGGCTTGGTAGCCCGTATCTTCAACTGTACGGACAATATCAGAAACATTTAAGGCCGCCTCATCAAAGGTCACTGTCATTTTTTCAGTGGCTAAATTCACATTCACCGATGAAACAGCGGCTAATTTACCTACCGATTTCTCAATCGCTTGGGCACAAGACGCGCAGGTCATCCCTTCAATTTCAAAGCTAGTCGCCGATAAATTCTTCACCGCCTTATAACCTGCATTCTCAACTGCCTAAGTGATATCAGCCTCTGAAACTTGTTTGTTATCATAAGTAACCGTTAACTTTTCAGTTGCCAAGTTCACATTCGCAGCATCCATGCCCGTTAACTTGGCGACCGATTTCTCGACCGCTTGCGCACAGGATGCGCAGGTCATTCCTTCAATTGTATAAGTATCTTTCATTATACATTCTCCTTTAGACGAAAATTATTGCGGGTTGGCTGTATAGCCCGCTTCCGCAACAGCAGCCACAATGGCCGCACTATCTACTACTTGATCATCAAATCGGACCGTTAAAACTTTACTTTCAACCGGTACATCCGCTGCTTCAACGCCATTTAAGGCAGTTACTTCCTTTTCAATACGCGCCTTGCAGTGGGCACACGACATATCTGGGATTAAGTAAGTTTTCGTATTCATATTAAATCGCTCCTTATTTATGTATGTGTTTTTATATTGTTTACATTTGTAATCTTAATAAACTTAATATACCTTGACTGATTACACTTGTCAACGATAAAGTCGCCATTTTTTTCAATTTCCTAAAAAATGAAGGCTAAATAGCTCATATGATGAATTCTTCCTCATCAATAACTGGATTCACTCTCATTGTCCATAATAGGATTATTCACTAGAATTTGTTCCCTATCCGTTACACACGACAAGGAATACCTATCCGGTTAAAACATAGTTCTATTTCCTTTGCAATTAGACCTGAATGACCAAGTCCATAAATACAGATAGCTTTATATTCAGTAATGTCCTGACTAATCTGGTTTAAACTACCGTCTTGTGTTAATTCAGAGGCCTTTTTTAATAGCGTACTATAGTCCGTTAACACACTAGAAATCCCAATATTCATTTCTTGAACCAAAAAAAAGCAGGACTATCAAAGCCCCGCTTATGAACATCTTATAAATCTTGTATCTAATTAGCTATTCCAAATATCTTCTAAAATGTTTGTTTGCGTACGATCTGGACCCACAGAGAATGTTGCGATGTTCACGCCAACTAATTCCGATACACGTTCAACGTATTGGCGTGCATTTGCTGGTAATTCTTCTAAAGTCTTACAAGCAGTAATATCTTCAGACCAACCTGGTAACTCTTCATAAACTGGTGTACATTCAGCTAATTGTTGCAGACTAGCTGGATAATGTTCAATACGTGTACCACCTGCTGTTTCATAGGCTACGCAAATTTTTACTGTTTCTAATCCTGACAATACATCAATTGAATTCAATGATAAATCAGTTAATCCAGAAATACGTTTAGAATGACGCATTACAACAGAGTCGAACCAACCCACACGACGCGGACGGCCAGTAGTTGTACCAAATTCACGACCAACTTCTCTAATTTGATCTCCTACTGCATCAAACAATTCAGTTGGGAAGGCACCTTCACCAACACGAGAAGTATATGCTTTAGCAACCCCTACTACTTTATTAAAGCGGGTTGGACCTACACCAGTACCTACTGTTGCACCTCCAGAAACTGGGTTAGATGAAGTCACGTAAGGATATGTTCCTTGATCAATATCCAACATGTTTCCTTGAGCACCTTCAAATAAGACATTTTCGCCACGGTCTAAGAAGTCATTAATAATCACTGAAGTGTCCGCAACATAGCCTTTGATTTCTTGGCCATAAGCGTAGTATTCTTCATAAACTTCTTCAAAGTTCAAGGCTTGACCACCATAGATTTTCGTAATGATTTGGTTATTGAATTCTAGATTCGCCTTTAGCTTAGCAGCGAAAGTATCTTTTTCCAATAAGTCACACACACGAATACCGCTACGGCTAGCTTTGTCAGTATAAGCTGGGCCAATACCTTTAATTGTTGTACCAATTTTGTCGTCGCCCTTAGCTTCTTCTTGAAGACGGTCCAACTCAATATGATAAGGTAAAATCACATGGGCACGGTCTGAAATACGCAAGCCGCTCACATCAATGCCATGGTCCTTTAGGTAGTTCAATTCTTTAATCAATGCTTTCGGATTTACAACAACGCCGTTTCCGATGACAGATAACTTCTCAGATGAAAAGATACCTGATGGAATTAAGTGTAATGCGTACTTTGTGCCGTCAAATTGAATCGTGTGACCTGCGTTGTCCCCACCTTGGTAACGTACGATCACAGATGCATCTTTCGCTAGAAAATCGGTAATTTTACCTTTACCTTCGTCTCCCCACTGTGTACCTACTACGACAATCCCTGACATAAATGATTTTCCTCTCTGTTATGCAAACATTTCATCATCAGTTCTAAAGCTCACTGATGAAAATTTGTTAAATTCTTTTGTAAAAATAAGTTTTACTGTTCCACGCGCACCGGACCGGTTTTTCTCGATAATAACCTCTACGATATTATCTTCCAATCTCGGTTCGCCACCACCATCATCTTCTTCGCCCTCGCCACGTTCGTAATAATCATCACGATATAGGAAGGCAACGATATCCGCATCCTGCTCGATTGATCCCGACTCACGAATGTCAGAAAGAACGGGACGTTTATCCTGTCGCTGTTCCACACCACGTGATAGCTGAGATAAGGCGATTACAGGCACGTGTAATTCTTTGGCGATTTTCTTTAATTGTCGCGAAATATCAGACACTTCTTGTTGTCTGTTTTCATTTCGTTTACCAGACCCCTCAATTAATTGAAGGTAGTCTATCACAATTAAGTCCAGCCGCCCACGCTCTTTAAGTAGGCGTCTACTCTTAGAACGAATTTCGGTTACCCTGATACCTGGTGTATCATCGATATAAATATCCGCTTCCGATAGCGCCCCTGAAGCAACGATCAAATCTGACCATTCATCTTCAGTTAACTGTCCAGTCCTTAAATGACCAGCATTTATACTACCTTCTGCACAAATCATACGATTTACCAGAGATCCAGCCCCCATCTCCAAAGAAAAGACCGCGACAACACCATCTTGCTTAGTCGCCACATTCTGTGCGATATTCAAAGCAAAGGCTGTCTTACCAACGGCTGGACGTGCTGCCAGAATAATCAACTCTTCTGGTTGCAGCCCGGCTGTCATCGCATCTAGATCAGGATAACCAGTTGGAATCCCTGTTACGTCCTGACCATTTTTAGATAAATCATCTAAATTTTGCATAGACTCGAACACGACATCTCGAATATGGATAAACCCATTTCGATTTCGGTTCTCTGCTACATTTAAAATAGACTTCTCAGCCTCATCTAAAATGACAGATACTGACTCTTCTTGCTCAAAACTCTCGCGGGCAATCTTATTAGAAGCTTGAATCAGCTTTCTCAATAAAGATTTCTCTTCAACTATGCGGGCATAGTATTCCGCATTCGCTGCAGTCGGCGTATCATTTGCCAATTGGAAAATGTACTCATATCCGCCAACATTTTCAAGCATATGCATGTTATTTAATTTTTGTTGAACCGTTAACGCATCAATTGCCTCATCATCCCGGTTCAGTTCTTCCATCGCTTCAAAAATAAGTTGGTTTGCACGACTATAAAAATCATCGGCAGAAACATACTCCAGCACTGAAATGAACACATCGGAATCAAGTAAGATGGCACCGAGCACAGCTTGCTCAGCCTCTATACTTTGAGGCGGTGTTGTATGATCTAAATTCTCCGCCAAGTCAGCACCTCCATCACCTAACTATTATACTAAAAAACATAAGCACATTGATATAAAAATTGAATAAAATAGGAGGCCAGGAATACATCCTAGCCTCCAATATATAGATAGACTAGCCCTATTCTTCGACGATATGTACGCGAATAGTAGCTTCAACCTCTTGATGTAATTTTACAGGTACATTTGTGTAACCAAATGAACGGATTGGTTCGTCCAAGTCCATTTTACGTTTATCTAATTTAATACCGTATTGTTTCAACATACCAGTAGCAATTTGTTTAGATGGGACTGAACCAAACAAACGGCCGTCTTCTCCACCCTTAGCTTTAATCGTTACGACTGTTTTCTCGTCTTCGATTTTAGCTTTTAAGTCTTTTGCTTCTTGTAATTCTTCTTGCGCTTGTTTCTCGTTGGCTTTTTCTTTACCACGTTGCGCAGAAACAGCACTTGATGTAGCTTCTTTGGCTAAACCCTTTTTCAATAAGAAGTTTTGTGCATAGCCATTAGGGACTTCTTTTACTTGACCCTTTTTACCTTGATTTTTAACATCTTGTAGAAAAATAACCTTCATAATTATTCATCCTCCTCATCTTTATCCATAATAACAGATTTTAACATTTCTACTGCTTCAGAGACAGTCACATCTGAAATTTGTGTAGCAGCATTCGATAAATGACCGCCGCCACCTAACTCTTCCATTGTACGTTGAACATTAATCGTTCCAAGACTACGTGCAGAAATACCCACACGACCGTCTTCTCTTAAATAAACCACAAAAGAAGCATCCACGTTACGCATAGATAGCAAAGTATCCGCTGCTTGGGCAGCCGTAACTGAGTCATAGACATCCTTATCTCCACCACTAGCAATACCCAGATTGCCAGAAATCAATTCCACATTTTCAATTAATTGATTACGTTTAATATAGTCCGTTAAGTCCTCTTTCAGTAGGTTTTGAATCATAAATGAATCAGCACCTACAGATTTTAAGTAACTAGCCGCATCAAAGGTTCTTGACCCTGTACGTAGAGAGAAATTACGTGTATCCACAATCATACCCGCTAACATAGCAGTTGCTTCAATTCGTTTGATTGGTTCACTTTCTTGATTTTGATACTCGAAGAACTCTGTAATTAACTCACTTGCAGAAGAAGCATAAGGCTCAATATATTCTAACAATACATTATCCGGTACTTCTTCCCCCTTACGGTGGTGGTCAATAATAATAACAGGTCTATTCGGTGTAATCAAGTCTGGTGCAGTGGTAATTGACGGACGATGTACGTCCACCAAGAATAATAGTGAATCCTGTGCCATCAACTCTTCTGCTTGTTCAGGCGAGATAATTGATTCCGCAATTGATTCATCCTTACGTAACTCCACCAATAAACGTTCAATATCAGCATTAATACGACTTTCATCAATAATCACATAACAAATTTGGTTATTCATTTGAGAAATACGACGAATACCCAAGCAAGCACCAACAGCATCCATATCTGGATAATCATGCCCCATAACGAATACTGAAGACGTGTTTTGAATCATTGTTGAAATAGTATTGGCGATTTGACGTGAACGTACACGTGTACGTTTTTCCATAGGGTTTGTCTTACCACCATAATAACGCGCTTTTTGATTTTTAGTACGGACAACGACTTGGTCACCACCACGACTTTGCGCAAGATCTAAGTTAGACTGTCCTTGTTCAGAAATATCATCCACATCAATAACGTCATCTTTCTCCTGGTATGAAATCCCCATAGAAATCGTTAATGGTGTATTGGCCTTTGATGTTTTCTCACGAAGGCTGTCAACGACCCCAAACTTGTTCTCTTCCATTCGAGACAACTGACCATAGGTTGATACCAGCAAGAAATGGTCATCATCCAAACGTTTAATATAAGAATCATAGTTCTTAGCCCACTTAGATAAATCACTCGTTACCAAGTTGTCAATCATAGATTTTCTTCTATCATTCATTGAAGATACCGTTTCATCATAATTATCGATGACAATATGACCAATTACAATACGGCCAAGGTCAGCATTCTTAGCAATAATGCCGTACTTGGTTGCATCAATAAAGTACATAGCATGCTCATCTCTTAAATAAGTTACCTCGAAATGCGCATTCTTCCACTGGAAGCGTTTAGCTTTCAGTGACGGGTCTTCACGGAATTCCTTGTACAATTCAAAAATTTCTTCATCTAAATCATTAATATCTAATCCAATGATTTCCTTCTGGTAGAAGTACTTTTGTAAAAAGGGGTTTACCCATTCAATTGTTGGGTCATTTTCATCGAATACAATAATACCAATAGGCATCTTCAACAGAATTTCGCTTTGCACAGATTTAATCTGATTACCTAATCCTAAGATATATTCACTCAAGGCGGTTAACATCTGGACCAAAGTAAAACCAAGTAAACCTATTACAACAACAACCAAACTAACAATTACAAAACCCATTTCTAAACTAACTGTTGCACTAATACCAATCACGATAATTAATAATAATAGCGCAATAATAAGTGGCCATATAATTACCGACTTCAATAAGAAAGAAGGAATTTTAGACTGCCAATTCTCTCTTTTCATAATAATCTCCTCTAGGTCAAAATTCGACACTTTATCATATACCATTTTAACACAATCTTAAAAAACAATCATTTTTATATATTTTACGCTCTATACAAACATATGTTCTTATTTGATCATAATGGAGCTGTTGATTTCTAGATAAAAAATTTATTATCAACATATTTTATAAAAATTCCATGTGTTGTAAAAATAATCTAAACCCCTATCATATAAGCATTTTGAAAATGGATAATCTCTTCCAATTGCTATGGTCTTATTTCTAGGTCGGAAGCATAAATACTTTTAAACGTTTTAGGTAAGTAAAAAATAGATATAGCATTCTTTAAATCGGTATCATTCATATCTTATTAGAAATACCAAAGTTGAAAACTTCATTAAGAGATATCCGACATAGATGTTTCACGTGAAACATTCATATTAATTATAGCGAGTCCTCAAGATTGCATGCTTTATAATATCTATATCCCTCCGGTACAGAAATCTTCCCACAATCCACTAACAATTGCTTCTAATGATGATATATCATTCTATCAATTTACCTTTTATTAATCTTATCCACCTAGCAAGTTAATCCTAAAAGCAACTGATTATTATACAGGCCTATCAATATTCACTAGAAGCTACTTGTTCACCGTACCTCAAATTGATGAATGAAAGCAATTATCCAATAGCTAGCTGCTAGCTACAATTTGAATGGATTTTGTCCAAAATTTCTTTTTATCATTACTAGCTCTATACCAACTATGATTTTTATTAAGATAAGAATGGATACAACTTCCGTAAATCTCTGATTGATAATCCCCATAATTTTACCGATAGCTCAATTAGTACCGTCGTAATTGTTTAATCATTAGTCACATATCTTTATATGGTAACCACCTATAGAATAAACCAGATATGATTAACTAACGGCCTTAATGACAATAGAATGGAATGCTACATAAACTCTCTATTCCTTACCACGAGTCGATATTGAAAATAAGTCGACAATTAATGATGTTTCACGTGAAACATCATGGAAGGTCAAATTGACTTCCAGTTTATTGGAGTTATGAAGTAGCTGCTGTATAATCTTAAATCAGCAGGACTCATACGGTTAGTCTTGGTTAGTCTTATCTATAATAATTAGAAATTTAACTTACTAGCTATTGAATAGCTACAATTACATCAACACATCATATTATCTACTAATCTTAGTCTTTAATGAAGTTCTTTAGTTTACTACTATAGAATGTTTTAAAATAACACACAGTGCTAAAAATAAATATTTGTGTCACAGAAAACTCAATATACGCCATTAAAATCTCTTACCACTAGTATTTTGCCTTTACCTGCAACATATAAATCCTATTAATCTTACAACCTTCTATTTACACCAAAGTAATACTAACCGAGTCTTCTTTTATGGAGGAGATTTGTTTCACGTGAAACATAATTAATCACGCTTTTTTTCTATATTTATAAAAATATTCTTTTGTAAAAGAAAGAAAGTAAAAAATTATTTATCAATGTAATTTAGCAACTAAAACATCCATCTATAGCAGTAACCATGAGCGGCTAATAATTATTCCTAATATATCGAACGTTATCCAAATGTGGCGGGGGTCTATTGCTTTTTTCTCTTTAAACATTGATTTGGAAAGATCACCCTGAGTTAATCAGTTTGTATAAGGGTTATAAACCTCAGGCATTTAACAGTTACCACACATAGAGGGATTTTCGAACGTTTCACGTGAAACATTTCTCTAGATTTATGAAAAATCCTAATTAAAGGTATCCGCATCTTGATAATATGTAAGTCATTTATAATCACAGAAACTTTTGTAACTAATTGTAGTAAAGCATCAATTTTACTTTTAACAGGTGAAGGAAATGGTGAATGGGATTGATTCTAGAAACCGGTACCCTACAAACTGTCTAAAATAAACCTTATTAATAGGATATTAGCCAAAAAATACAGTGAAAAACTCATGCATTAACCCTTCATTGAACAAGATATTGGTCAATCATAATATATAAGAGAAATTCAATAAATAGATCCTCATTAACTCTTGCCGGCTACTAAAAATAACCCATTAAGGAAGGATTGGAATAAGATAAGCAAGTAAGAAGGGCGCGCTTATTAATACATTTCCACGTGAAATGTCATTAAAATCAAGCAACAAATGATTCTTCTTATTCTACTTTTCTTGGTTATATGTATACTTCTCTCCGTTATTCACTTATTTCAAGTGTAACTAACACCGTACCTATCTAAATTTTCTTTAACTTTTCCTATTAGCTTGTTATATCAATACTTCCTTCTTCTTTTTGCAACCTCATTCGCTTGTGAAATTTCACATCTATATTCACTTGAAAAAAGATACTCCACCTATTCTTCTCTACTTTTGCTGCCTAATGAATATATCTCTTTACTTTTATACGAATAATTATGATCTTTTTATTACTTATCTTTTATCTACTTTTTACCTTACTTACCCTGATTTTTTCACATAAACCCACTTTCAATCCATATCCTCTTTTTAAAATTTGCAATCTTTTCACGTAAAACCCCTTCACTGTACTACAACAATTAGTAGTCGTATATGTTATATATCCTTACATGATATAGGCTATTTTTTCTTCTTATTTCATTACCAAATACTTACGTACCATCAATTTATCCACATCAATATGCAGCTACAACTATTTTTAACAATAGGTTTCACGTGAAATATCCATTTAAGTAAACATAATCGGTTAGAATCTACCTATTTTCATATGTGAATAAATCATTTATACACAGGAATCTACTTAAATTTTTGATTTTTATCCACAAGGTAATTAGCTACAGCCACAGGGGAATCCGAACGATTTTTCGACTTAGTCACAGACTTATCCACAAACACATGTTCCAACTTTGAATATAATTTTCAAGCGGCTTAATTCATTTCTCTTCCTATTATTAAAACAATAAGAGATAGTATTAAAAACGATTAAGAAAATTGTTAAGAAATTATGAACAAAGAGCTATTTTTCCTTAAAATTTCATTCTGGTTCATGTAAAGTATTTTAAAACCGAAACAATTAGAATTAAATTATAAAATTTATTGAAATATCATTTTTAAAGGAGCCGAAACCATGTCCTCTAACCAGGTATTATTAGAAATTAATCATTTACATACAGGATTTCGTTTTGGCAATGAGTACTTTAATGCTGTCGATGATGTTACTTTGACTTTGAATGAGAATGAGGTCCTTGCCATTGTAGGGGAGTCAGGGTCTGGTAAAAGTACTTTAGCTACCTCGATTGTTGGTTTACATAATCGAAATAATACGCAAATCCAAGGAGAAATTCTCTATAGAGGGAATAATCTTTTAGAAAATAGTGAAGCGCAGTTTAACAAAATTAGGGGAAATGATATTGGGATGATTTTCCAGGATCCTTTAGGTTCTTTAAACCCCTTGATGACAATACAAGATCAAATTGAAGAAACTTTATTGTATCATTCTGGTTTATCCAAATCTCAACGTCTTGCGAGGGTGGAGGAACTATTAACACAGGTTCAAATCCCTCATCCAAAACGTGTGATGAAACAATATCCGCATGAATTATCTGGTGGTATGCGCCAACGTGTAGTGATTGCAATTGCTTTAGCAAACAAGCCAGCCATTATTATTGCTGATGAGCCGACTACTGCCTTAGATGTGACTGTGCAGGCGCAAATCTTAGATTTAATGAATGATATTCAAGATGAGACGGGATCTGGCATCCTATTAATTACCCACGATTTAGGGGTAGTTGCACAAACGGCAGATAAGGTAGCCGTGATGTATGCCGGTGAGGTAGTTGAAATTGCTGATGTGTTTGAACTATTTAATAATCCAAAACATCCTTATACGCGATCACTACTGAATTCAGTGCCACACGAGCTTGAGAGTGAGGAAGATGAGCTTCATGTTATTCAAGGGACTGTGCCTTCACTGCAAAACCTGCCAAGAAGGAGTTGCCGTTTTGCTAGTCGTATTCCATGGATTGATGATAGTGAGCATGAAGAAAATCCGACCATGCATGAGCTGGCCCCAAATCATTTCGTGAAATGTACTTGTTGGCAGCATTTCCATTTCCCTGAGGAAGCGGATGTTGCGGACTTGAAGGAAGGGGTCGAGTAATGGGATTTATTGAAGTAAAAGATTTGAAAGTACATTATCCTATTCGCGGCGGATTCTTTAATACGGTACAGGACAATGTATTTGCCGTGGATGGTGTTGATTTAGAAATTGAAAGTGGTAAAACTTACGGCCTAGTTGGTGAATCAGGTTCTGGCAAGACGACTATCGGCCGTGCCATTATCGGTTTGGAGAAGGCGACTGCTGGACAGATTTTATATGAAGGAACCGATGTCACCAATAAAGCGCGGAAGCGATCTGGTAAATACGGCGAGTATAACCGTAATGTTCAGATGATCTTTCAAGATTCGACTATGTCCTTAAATCCGAAGAAACGGATTTTAGATGTGATCGCTGAACCAATTCGCAATTATTATCAATATCCCGAAAAAGAAGTGAAGCATCGGGTAATCGAGCTGTTAGAGATTGTTGGTTTGAATGAAGATACAATCTATAAGTATCCGCATGAATTCTCGGGTGGTCAACGGCAACGTTTAGGGGTTGCGCGGGCTGTAGCCAGTAACCCTAAACTGATCATTGCCGATGAACCTACTTCAGCCTTGGATTTATCGGTTCAAGCGCAGGTTTTAAACTTTATGAAGCAAATTCAAAGTGAATATAACTTGAGTTACTTGTTCATTTCCCATGACTTAGGGGTTGTGGAACACATGGCAGATGAAATTGCCATTATGCATAAAGGACGATTTGTTGAGCGTGGTTCCAAGAAAGAAATTTTCAATAACCCGCAACATATTTATACCAAACGGTTATTGGCTGCAATTCCTGAAATGGATCCGAATAAACGTGCTGAGATTAAAGCACGACGTCAGCAAATTGATGCTGAGTATCAAAAGACGTCTAACATTTATTATGATGAAAATAATCGTGTTTATAATCTATATCCATTCTCAGACAATCATGATGTTGCCTTTGATCAATCATTGAAAGGGGGCAATTAATATGTGGAAGACAATATTTAGAAGAGTTCTGCTGATGCTCCCGCAAATTTTAATTTTGAGTATCTTAGTATTCGCGGTAGCTAGATTGATGCCTGGTGACCCTTTCACAGGGCTTATCACACCAGAAACTGATCCTTCAACGATTGAAGCCTTGCGTGAACGGGCTGGTTTGAATGAACCGATTATCGTCCAGTATTTTAATTGGTTGAAGAATGCCTTCCAGGGTGACTTTGGGATGTCTTATACCTATAAAGTGCCAGTATCCACTTTAATTGGTGGACGGGCGGTTAACACGATCTTCCTGTCACTGCTCACTTTGATTTTTACCTACTTAATAGCCATACCGCTTGGGATTTTATCAGGTCGTTATAATAATACTTCTTTTGATAAAGGGGTCGTATTATACAACTTCATTTCCTACGCAATTCCTACTTTCGTACTTGCCTTACTAATGGTTTGGCTGTTCGGGTATGAGTTGCAGTGGTTCCCAACAAATGGGTCGGTATCTACTGGATTAAGTGATGGCACACCTGCTTATTACTGGGACCGATTCTACCATATGTTACTACCAGCAATCACCTACGCCTTGCTTGGTACAACAGGAATCATCCAGTATTTGCGGAGTGAGGTAATTGATGCAAAACAGCAAGACTATGTGAAGACGGCTCGGTCTAAAGGGGTACCTGAGAATGTGGTGTACAACCGTCACATTTTTAGAAACTCGCTATTACCAGTGGCTTCAACATTTGGTTATGAAATTACGGGTTTAATCGGGGGTTCAGTATTTATTGAACAAATCTTCGCTTATCCTGGTATGGGTCAACTATTCATTCAATCGATTACTAGTCGTGACTATTCGGTCATTACTGCCCTGGTATTGATATTTGGTATCTCAACAATTCTAGGTACGCTACTTTCTGACATTATTATGACGATTGTAGATCCTCGTATTCGGATTGATTAGGGAAGGGGTGATGACGAATGGAAAATTATAAAAAAACAACTGACCAAGATGCGATTGCACAAGAATTAGCTAGTGCACCGCCAACTGGTTTGCGCGTAATTTGGCGTGAATTTTTAAAAGATAAACTAGCACTATTTAGCTTAATCTTCTTTATCCTTATTATTCTTGGGGTATTCATTGGGGCAATTGTCATCGACCAAGATGAAGTATTGCGAATTTCTCTATTAGATTCCTATATGCCACCTAATGATGATTTTATCTTAGGAACTGATTCCGGTGGTCGTTCTATTTTTGGCCAACTAATTATAGGTGCTAGAAACTCCATTACGATTGGTTTTACCATTACGGCACTGACAAGTATCGTTGGAATCACGGTTGGCTTGGTTGCTGGTTACTATGGTGGTATTATTGATAATTTCTTGATGCGGATCATTGATTTTATCATGTTACTTCCAACCACCATGTTGATCATCGTATTTATCACACTGGTTTCAGACTATAATGTGTGGACATTCATCCTCATCATGAGTGCCTTCTATTGGGTAGGGCAAGCGCGGTTAATCCGTAGTAAAGCCTTATCTGAGAGTCGAAGAGATTATATCTCAGCATCAAGAACGATGGGGACACCAACTTACAAGATATTATTTAGGGAAATTCTCCCGAATTTAAGCTCTTTGATCATCGTAAATGTCACTTTGAACTTTGCCGCAAATATCGGTATTGAAACTGGGTTAAGTTATTTAGGATTTGGGTTACCTACTTCCACACCTAGTTTAGGGACATTGGTCAGCTACGCTCAGTCACCAGATATTCTGGAAAATAAGACTTGGGTATGGCTACCTGCATCACTACTGATTTTAGTATTGATGCTTTGCATTAACTATGTGGGTCAAGCATTAAAACGATCTGCAGATGCAAAACAACGTTTAGGGTAATTATATTTTTAAAAATTACAACATCACAATTTAGTTTAGGAGGAAAGTGTATGAAGAAATGGTATAGGTTATTGGGTTTAACAGCTGCAGCCAGCTTGGCTTTAGTGGCGTGTGGTAACAGTGATAGTGACAGTGAAACTGCAGATTCATCTTCTAGTAGCGAAAGTGGTGAGGTAGTTGCACCTGAACTAGCGGCTACAGTCGATAATGAAGGTGAAGCAATTGATGGTGGTACTTTACAAGTTGGTTTAGTAACGGACTCACCTTTCCAAGGTATTTTCTCTTGGGAGTTTTATGAAGATGCTTATGATGCAGAAATTATGCAGTTTGGTTTCGATTCATTATTTGGCACTGACGATGACTTCCAAATTGACGACTCCGGTAAAGCCACGTTGGCATTAGATCAAGAAAATAATAAAGCAACAATTACCTTAAAAGAAGGTTTGAAATGGTCTGATGGTGAACCATTAACTGCCGAAGATGTTATCTATTCTTACGAGGTAATCGGTCACCCAGACTACACTGGTATTCGTTATGATGGTACCTTCCAAAACGTAGTCGGTATGGAAGAATACCATAGTGGGGAAGCTGATACGATTTCTGGTATCACACAAGTTGATGATGTCACTGTTGAAATCGAATTCCAAGAAGTAAGCCCTTCAATGCTTCAAGCAGGTGGGGGTGTTTGGTCATACGCAATGCCTAAACATTATCTAGAAGATGTTCCAGTAGCTGAATTAGCTTCATCTGAGAAAATCCGTTCAACACCAGTTGGTGACGGTCCTTTCCGTATTACTAAAGTAACACCAGGAGAGTCCGTTGAATATGAAGCCAATGAATACTACTGGCAAGGTGAACCTCAATTAGACAACGTTGTCGTTGAAGTAGTGCCTTCAAGTTCGGTTGTACCAGCTTTAGAAAATGGAAAATATGACGTTGCTTTAAGTATGCCAACTGATTTATATGCAAGTTATGCAGAATTACCTGGTTATACATTACTCGGTCGCGAACAATTATCTTATACTTATATCGGATTTAAGCTGGGTAAATGGGACGCTGAAGCCGGTGAAGTTGTTTATGATGAAGATGCCAAAATGGCGGATAAATCCCTTCGTCAAGCAATGGGGTATGCTATTGATAACGATGCTGTAGCACAACGATTCTATAATGGTCTACGTTCCAATGCAAATACCGTTATTCCACCTGTATTTGGTAGCTTTGGGGCAACAACTGAAGAAGTACCTGGCTATAGCTACGATCCTGATAAAGCTAACCAACTATTAGATGATGCTGGTTATGTAGATACAGATAACGATGGTATTCGTGAAGATTCAGATGGTGAACCATTACAAATTAACTTTGCCTCTATGGAAGGTGGAGAAACGGCTGAGCCAATTGCACAATACTACACCCAAGCATGGAATGAAGTTGGATTAGATGTCCAATTAACAGATGGTCGTTTACTAGAATTCAACAGTTTCTATGACCGTATTGAAGCAGATGATGAAAATATCGATATCTATCAAGCTGCTTGGGGTACTGGTAGTGATCCTGCACCAAATGGCTTATATGCTCGTAATGCTGCCTTTAACTATACACGTTGGGCGACTGAAGAAAATGACCAATTCATGGCTGACTTTACAAGTTCAGAAGCCTTTGACGAAGAATTCCAACGTAATACCTTTGTTGAGTGGCAAAAATACTTCTCTGAAGAAGCACCAGTTATTCCAACATTGTTCCGTCAACAAGTTATGCCTGTTAACAACCGCGTAAAACACTTTGACTACGCGCATAACCCAGCGGATGACTTCGGATGGCACACAGTTGAAGTGACAGCAGATGCACCCGTATCAGAATAAAGTGATTTTAACTAGATATTACAACCACTTTTAGATAGTGATTAGGCGTACATGGCGTGGCCATGTACGCCTTTTTATTAGATAATTTTAATTTATTTGCACATTTATTAGATTTTCTTCATTTTACCTATTGCAATCATTATGATTTTGCGTTATATTAAATTCACATTAGAAAACGAAAGAGGTAGTCTCATGAAAAAGACAGCACAAGTGGTCATTATTATTAATAAACAGGACTTTACGAATTAGTGAGTTTCACTAATAACAAATCGTAAGTCCTATTCGTGCTTGTTAATGCTGAATGGGACTTAGGCCTCCCACCAGCGCGTGGGGGGCCTTTTCTTTTGCTAATAAATTGCTGATATTGTTACTTAGAAATTAAACTTAAAGGAGTTGCTCAATATGACTGACAAATTAAACTGGGATGAATTAGATTTTTCTTATACGGAAGTACCATACCGCTGGCGTGCATACTGGAAAGATGGCGAATGGTATAAAGCAGGATTAGAAACAGATCCTCAATTACCAATTCGTGAAGCTGCTCCAATCGTCAACTACGGCCAAGGGGTATTCGAAGGTAATAAAGCTTATGGTACAAAAGATGGCAAGATCGTTTTATTCCGTCCAGATGAATTTGGTGAACGTTTAAACCGTGGTGCTCGTCGTATGGCGATGCCAGAAGTACCAGTTGAAGAATTTGTCCGTGCCTGTAAGGAAGTTATTAAAGCTAACCGTGACTATGTGCCACCATATGGCCACAATGGTGCTGCAATGTTCATCCGTCCTATGTTATTAGGTATCGGTGACCACGTACAAGTATCAGCAGCCGAAGAATACTTATTTACAATCTACGTAACACCAGTTGGTCCTTTATATAAAGGTGGATTAGCACCACATAACTACATCATCGACCACGAACATGACCGTGTAGCAGCTGATGGTACTGGTAACATCAAAGCAACAGCTAACTACGCATCAACATTAGCAACAGCTAAACGTATCCAAGAATCTGGTTACGATGACGTATTATACTTAGACCCAGCAACACATACTAAAGTAGATGAATTCTCATCAGCAAACTTCTTTGCTATCGAGAAAGATACAAACAAATTTGTAACACCTAAATCAGACACGGTATTACCTTCAATCACTAAAAAATCATTGTTATGGTTAGCGGAACATCGTTTGGGCTTAGAAGTTGAAGAGGGCGATATTAAAGTAGATGACTTTGACAAATATTCTGAAGCAGGAGCTATGGGTAACGCGGCTGTTATTTCTCCAGCTGGTTCTGTAACATACAAAGACAACCGTCACGTATTCTTCTCAGAAACTGAGGTTGGTCCAGTATCACAAAAATTATACAAAGAATTAACGGGTATCCAATTTGGTGAATTAGAAGCACCTGAAGGATGGATCGTAGACGTTGATGAAGATTAATCATTTTGCCAAATGCCTTTTAAACCAGGCATAAATTAGTTTAAAAGGCTGATTATGTAGAAAGAAGGAAGATAAATATGTCTCTATCAGTAAACCTACCAAATTTAACAATTGGTGTTGATGCCTTTGATGCAATTGATGAATATTGTAGTCAATTTGGTACAACCGTCGCGATTCTAGGTGGTGAAAAAGCCTTGGCAGCCAGTAAGGAACGTTTAACTGCTGCCCTAGAAAAATCATCATTAGAAGTGGCAACCGTACAAGTCTACGGTAAGGAAGCTTCATATACCAACGTTGAGAAAATGAAAGCGATCAAAGAAGTGCAAGATGCGGATATGATCTTTGCAGTTGGTGGGGGACGCGCGATTGATACAATTAAGGTAGTAGCTCGTGACTTAGACAAACCATTATTCACTTTCCCAACTCTAGCTTCAGTTTCAGCGCCAACTTCGTCAGTATGTGTTATGTACCATGATAACCATGAGATGGCTGGTTTAGCTTATCGTAAAGCACCAGCTGACCATACCTTCATCGATACACAAATCATCGCTGAGGCGCCTGTTGAATACTTATGGGCTGGTATTGGTGATTGTATGTCTAAAGAAGTAGAGACTAGTTTTTCTTCACGTGGCAGAGACCTAAGCTTTGAAAATCGTTTAGGTGTAAATATTGTCAAAGGTACGAATGATAAATTGATGGCTGTTGGTGCTGAAGCTTTAGAAGCTGTACGTAACCAAGAAGCAAACCAGGCTTTAGAAGATGTTGTTCTTGAAATTATTGGTGCATCAGCTTATGCGTCTGTATTAGTGGAAAATGACATCAACTCAAACATGGCACATGCCTACTACTATGGCTATACTGTTCTGCCACAAGCTCATGAACACTTACACGGTGAGGTAGTATCATATGGTATCTTGTTATTACTAACAATGGACCAACAATTTGAATACCGTGATCGCATGAAAGCATTCATGGAATCAATTAAATTGCCAACTAAATTGGCAGCTCAAGGGGTAACAACGCAAGAAGATATCGACAAATTAGTTGATAAAGCGATGACTATGGACGATTTAACATTCTCTCCATATACCATTACCCGTGAAAAATTTGAACAAGCAATTAGAGATGTTGAAGCTTTAGACTAATCAGATTTTCCTCCTTAGAACATGAGATTAAACAAGTAATCAACATACTTAACATAGGAATTCTCCTAAGAACGAGTTGTGACTAGTGTCACAGCTCGTTTTGCTTTATCATATAATATGTAAGCGTATTCTAAATTACATACTAAAGGAGTTTATTTATGAAAATTGAACACGTTGCTTTATGGGTGACTGACTTAGAACTTGTCAAAGCATTTTATGAAAAATACTTTGAAGCCAAGGCAGGTGACCGCTACCACAATCCTAAAACGCGTTTTTCATCATACTTTTTAAGCTTTGATGAGGGCAGTCGACTAGAATTAACAAATAAAAAGCATTTAAGCCCCCGTGTTGCCGATGCTTTGGGTTATGGACATATTGCCCTAGCAGTAGGCAGTAAAGAGGCTGTAGACGAAAAAACAGCCCTATTAGTCGCAGATGGGTTCCCACTTTTATCTGGGCCACGAACAACCGGGGATGGTTACTATGAATCTGTAGTCCAAGACCCAGAGGGCAATCTGGTCGAAATTACGACGAATTAAGTTAGTTTAAACGTAGAAAAAAACCATTTCACCAGAAGGCGAAATGGTTTTTTGATTAGTATTAGTCTGCTGTAGTAAATGGAATTAAAGCCATAATACGAGCGCGTTTAATACCAGCTGTTAAAGTACGTTGGTGTTTTGCACATGTACCAGTTACACGACGAGGTAAGATTTTACCTTTTTCAGAAATATAACGTTTTAATAAATCTGTGTCTTTGTAATCTACATGATCAATGTGGTTAGCGCAGAAGAAACATACTTTTTTACGTCTACGACCACCGCGGCGTTGTGCTGCCATATTTTTTACCTCCCTTACTTATACCATTAGAATGGTAAGTCATCATCGGTAACATTGATTGAACCAGAACCATCATTAGATGACGGAAATGGGTTATCGTTACCATTGTTAAATGAAGAGGAGTCTTGATTAAAGCTGTTTCCACCAAATGGATCAGCATTTTGGTTGTTATAGCTGTTGTTGTTTGCGTTATTGTTATTAAATCCACCAAAACCACTGTTATTATTATTATCAGAGGCAGGGCGGCTTTCAGTAACTGATTTTGATTCTAATAAACTAAAGTTATCAACCAAAATCTCAGTAACGTATACACGTTGTCCTTGGTTATTCTCGTAGTTTCGAGTTTGGATGCTGCCTTCAACACCTACTAATGAACCTTTACGGGTAAAACGCGCAAAATTCTCTGCTGCTTTACGCCAGATAACACAGTTAATAAAATCTGTCTCACGTTCACCTTGGGCATTTTTAAAGTTTCTTTCAACGGCAACGCTGAAAGATCCAACGGCAACGCCACTTTGCGTATAACGCACATCAACGTCACGAGTTAAACGGCCGACCAGTACAACATTATTAATCATGAAATAACTCCTCTCTCACGAAATATGTATTGTTAATTAGTCTTCGATTTTAGTAATCATATGACGTAAGATATTGTCATTGATTTTGGCAAGACGGTCGAATTCGTTGATTCCTTCCGCATCGTCAGCTTCCATATCAACTAAGTGGTAGATACCCTCTTTGTAATCGTTGATTTCGTATGCAAGACGACGTTTTGCCCAGTCTTTAGATTCATTAATTGTTACACCGTTTGAAGTTAAGATTTGATCGAATTGTTCAACCAAAGCTTTTTTAGACGCTTCTTCCATATCAGGACGAATAATGTATAAAACTTCGTATTTAGTAGTGTTTTCACTCATCAGACTTTTGCACCTCCTTTTGGTCTATTGGCTCTCAACATCCCTGAGAGCAAGGAGAGTATATAATACTCACAATAAAATATTTTAGCAAAACATTCAATATAAATCAAGTAATATCTATAATTTGAAATGGATATTTTTTATATATAGTTTATTACAATATTATTCTTCTGATTCTTCATGATCTGGTAATGCGTCATCTGCGAATTCTTGCATACGAGAAATCATTTCATCAGAGGGTTCATCTGCTAATTGGGCATCAATAGCAGTTTCATTTTCTAGAGGTGTTGCTGCTAATACTTCTTCAATTGCTTCTACTTTAGCAATTGCTGATACATGTGAATCTTCAGCTAGACGGATTAAACGCACCCCTTGTGTTGCCCGGCCTGTTTGCGAAATATTTTTCGCATGGAAACGAATAGCTACACCTTGGTTGGTCATTAACATGATGTCTTCTTCTCCTGAAACGGTTGTTAAACCGACTAAGATACCATTTTTCTCGGTAACATTAATGGTTTTAACTCCTTTACCACCACGGTTTTTAATACCATATTCGCTGGCTGGTGTTTGTTTACCGTAACCTTTTTCAGTAACCACTAACACATTGTCATCTGGTCCAAGTACGGACATACCAACCACTTGATCGCCGTCATTTAAACGAATACCGCGAACACCTGTAGCGGTCCGCCCCATGCTACGGACGTTTGTTTCTTGGAAACTTACGGCATAACCATCTTGGGACGCGATAATAATGTTGTCATCACCACTAGTTAAGACGACTTTCACTAATTCATCGCCTTCAGCTAGTTTCAAGGCGATTAACCCATTGTTACGGATATTGAAGTAGTCACTTGCATTGGTACGTTTTACAGTACCGTTTTTCGTTACAAATAATAAGTGTTCTTTTACTTCTGCTTCTTCAATTGGGGTCACGTTGATCATGGCTTGAACAGTTTCGTCTTGTTGTAAGTTCAATAGGTTCACAACTGGAATCCCTTTTGCCGCGCGACCAAACTCTGGAATTTCATAACCTTTAGAGTGGAATACGCGACCAGTGTTGGTGAAGAATAGGACTGAGTCGTGGGTTGAGGTAGATAACATGGTTTCAACGAAGTCGTCATCGTTCATGCTCATCCCTTTAACCCCTGTACCTCCACGATTTTGAGCTCTAAATTCTACATCATCAATACGTTTGATATACCCATTTTGCGTTAAGGTAACAATCACGTTACTTTCTTCAATCAGGTCTTCATCATCGATATTGTGGATTTCACCAACCATTAACTCTGTACGACGGTCATCACCGAATTTACTTTCGATTTCAATTAATTCATCGTAAATGATTTGGTAACGCATTGTTTCAGATCCTAATACTTGGTTTAAGTAGTCGATTTGCGCCATTAATTCGGCGTGTTCTTTATCAATTTTCTCACGTTCTAAACCAGTTAGACGAACTAGACGCATGTCTAAGATAGCTTGCGATTGTTTATCTGATAGCTTGTAGTCCTCGATAAAACGGGCTTTCGCTTCGTCACCTGAACGTGATGTACGTAAGATATTCACAATTTCGTCGATATGGTCTAAGGCAATTTGCAACCCTTCTAGGATGTGGGCACGCGCTTCAGCCTTGTTTTTCTCGAAAATCGAACGACGACGGATAACTTCTTCTTGGTGAAGTAGGTAGTTTTGTAGAATTTCTTTCAAGCTTAGGGTACGTGGTACACCATTTACAATGGCTACCATGTTAATACCGAAGTTTGTTTGTAATTGCGTGTATTTGTAAAGGTTATTGACGATTACAGATGCGCTGGCATCTTTACGGCATTCAATAACGACACGCATACCTTCACGACCAGATTCGTCACGTACAGCGGTGATGCCTTCTACCCGTTTGTCGCGAGCTAGTTCAGCGATACGTTCGACTAATTTAGCCTTGTTCACCATGTAAGGAATTTCATGAACGATAATCCGTTCTTTACCTGAAGACAAGGTTTCAATGTCTAATTTAGCACGGACAATGATTGTCCCTTTTCCAGTCTCATAAGCCTTACGGATACCTGATTTCCCGATGACAATACCACCGGTTGGGAAGTCTGGTCCTGGTAAAGCCTCCATCAATTCGTTGGTTGTTGCGTCAGCGTTCTGCATTAAAATTTTAATAGCGCCGATGACTTCGCTTAGGTTATGGGTTGGGATATTGGTGGTCATCCCAACTGCGATACCGGTTGTCCCGTTTACTAATAGGTTAGGAAAGCGAGCTGGTAATACTTCTGGCTCACGCTCTTCACCGTCATAGTTAGGAATAAAATCAACGGTATCTTTATTCATGTCACGAACCATTTCGTGGGCAATCTTACTCATACGTGCTTCGGTATAACGCATAGCTGCGGCTTGGTCACCATCGACTGAACCGAAGTTCCCGTGACCATCCACTAGCATGTAGCGGTAAGAGAAGTCTTGGGCCATACGCACCATTGATTCATAGATAGCTGAATCCCCATGCGGATGGTATTTACCCATTACGTCCCCAACGATACGGGCTGATTTTTTATAGGGTTTATCTGAGGTTACCCCTAATTCATTCATTCCATAAAGGATACGACGGTGAACGGGTTTTAAGCCATCACGGACATCCGGTAGGGCACGCGCCACAATAACTGACATGGCATAGTCAAGAAATGACGTCCGCATTTCTTGCGATATCTCACGTTGTGGGAATTGTTCTTTAATCTCTTCACTCATGAAACTTTTCCCTCCTTACTATAAATCGATGTTGGCGTAGGTAGCATTCTCTTCGATGAAGTCACGTCTTGGTTCAACGTGGTCACCCATCAACATATTGATGATTTTGTCTGCTTCTACTGCATCGTCTACGTTTACTTGTAATAATGTTCTATTAGTTGGGTCCATTGTAGTTTCCCAAAGTTGTTCAGCGTCCATTTCACCCAAACCTTTATAACGTTGGATGGCTGGTTTTGGTGTTGCTGGTATAGTTTGTAGGTATTCTTCTAACTGCTTGTCAGTATCTAGGTAGACAATCTTTTTACCTTGACGGACTTGGTATAAAGGTGGCACTGCGATATAGACATAGCCAGCGTCCAAGATAGGGCGCATATAACGGTAAATTAAGGTTAATAGTAATGCACGGATGTGGGCACCATCGACATCGGCATCAGTCATAATAACCAATTTGTGGTAACGTGCCTTGGTAATGTCGAACTCATTTTGCCAGCCTGTACCCATTGCAGTAAATAATGAACGGATTTCTTCATTGGATAAAATTCTGTCCATCGATGCTTTTTCAACGTTCAAGATTTTACCTCGAATCGGCAAGATAGCTTGGAAGTGACGTGAACGGCCTTGTTTCGCTGATCCGCCGGCCGAGTTCCCCTCAACGATGAATAATTCAGATTCTTCTGGATTACGGCTTGAGCAGTCGGCTAATTTACCAGGTAGGTTAGAAATCTCTAGCCCTGATTTTTTACGGGTCATTTCACGTGCTCTTTTAGCAGCTAGACGTGCCTTAGACGCAACAGTACCTTTATCGACAATACGGCGGGCAATTTGCGGATTCTCTAGTAGGAACGTTTCAAAATGCGTCGCAAATAAATTATCGGTAATCGTCCGAACTTCAGAGTTACCTAATTTCATTTTAGTTTGACCTTCGAATTGAGGATCTGGGTGGCGGATGGATACAATTAATGTGATCCCTTCACGCACATCTTCACCAGTTAAATTATCTTCATTTTCTTTAATGAGTTTTTGTGAGCGGGCATAGTTATTAATCACACGAGTAAGAGCAGTCTTAGCTCCTGATTCATGCATACCACCTTCAAAAGTATGGATATTATTCGCAAAACTTAAGATATTTGAGTGGAAGCCATCCGTGTATTGTAAAGCTACCTCTACTTCAATCCCATCTTGCTCATCTTCAAGATAAATCGGTTGTTCAAATAAAACATCTTTATCTTTATTCATGTACTCAATATATTCTTTAATCCCACCTTCATAGTGGTAAGAAGCTGTTTCTTGGTTTTCTGATCTAGCATCCATTAAAGAAATCCGTAAGCCCTTATTCAAGAAGGCTAACTCACGGACACGTCGGTTTAAAACTTCAAATTCAAAGGTGGTTGTCTCGGTAAAAATCTCTGCATCCGGTTTAAAATGCACAACCGTACCATGGGTATCTGTATCACCAGTTTGTTCAACATCCGACACAATAGCGCCTTGGCGGAATTCTTGGTGGTAGATGCGGCCATTTTTATGGACATATACATGCAACCATTCAGAAAGGGCGTTTACAACAGAGGCCCCCACCCCGTGAAGACCACCGGATACTTTATACCCGCCACCGCCGAATTTACCACCGGCATGTAGGACAGTAAAGACTGTTTCTACCGCTGGACGACCGGTATTTGACTGGATATCAACGGGAATCCCGCGACCATCATCGACAACTGTTATGGAATTATCTTTTTCAATGGTGACTTGGATGTGACCCGCAAATCCTGCTAGGGCCTCATCAATTGAGTTATCGACAATCTCCCATACTAAATGGTGTAAACCACTAGCTGAAGTTGACCCGATATACATCCCTGGACGCTTACGTACAGCTTCTAGACCTTCCAATACTTGAATTTGGCTAGCATCATAGTCTTTCGCCAATTCGCGTTTCTTGGCCATTTTTTCTTCTTCAGAAACAAGGTCCTCTGGTTGGACGAGTGCTTCTTCATTGGTCAACATTTCATTTTCATTGTTGTTGTTTTCATTAGCATTGTTTGCCATTTTCCCACTCCTATTACGTGAATTATTCAATCTCAATAGCGCCATGGGATTTTAGGCCACGCCTAACCCGCACGCTTACTTATTCCGCTATCGCGCCTGCATCAATATTGAAAACCCTTGGTTCTTCAATTAATTCTCTTTGAATACCATCTAAACTTGTTGTTGTTAAAAAGGTTTGGACTTTCGACTGTATAGACTTCAATAAGTGGGTTTGCCGCTCATCATCTAATTCACTGAGTACGTCATCCAATAGTAAAATAGGGTATTCCCCTAAAACTTCATGCATGCATTCGATTTCTGCTAATTTCATACTCAATACAGTCGTCCGTTGCTGTCCTTGGGAACCAAATTTCTGCACATCACGGCCATTCACCTTAAAGGTCAAATCATCCCGATGTGGACCAACCAAAGTAACCCCTCTGGCAAATTCATGGTCTTTCTTCTCTTTAAATTTCGTCATCAACTGCTGGTAAATGGCATCTTCAGTCATATCTAAAGTCAACTCAATTGGACCACGATAAGCTAAAGTCAACTCTTCAAGCCCATGTGAAATGGTTGAATGGATGGGTTTAGCCCATGATTCCAGTTGGCCTACAAAACGTAGCCGTTGGTAAATAACATGGGTAGCAGACGCCGCTAACTGTTCAGTGAGAATATCTAAATAAATTTGATCTTGGGTTTCTTTATATAATAATTGCTTGAGGTAGGCATTTCGTTGCTTTAATAATCGATTATATTGAACCGACTCATACAGGTATTTCGGGCTCATTTGCCCAAGCTCCATATCAATAAACTTCCGTCTAAGTTGCGGGGCACCTTTAATCAGTTCTAAATCTTCCGGGGCAAAAAGGACCACATTCAATTTGCCAATATAATCACTCATCCGGTTTTGGTTTAAATGGTTCACTTTTGCGCGTTTACCAGATTTCGTGATGGTTAGCGCTAATGGTAAATCTGGATTCGTTCTCGTTGATATACTACCTTCAATACGCGCAAAGTCTTGTTGCCAACGGATGGTATCTTTTTCATTGGCCGTACGGTGACTTCTTGCCAGTGACATCATATAAATAGCCTCTAATAAAGATGTTTTCCCCTGGGCATTCTCGCCAATAAAGACGTTCACCCCAGGAGAAAATGTGACTGTTAGATCTTCATAATTTCTGAAGTCCTTTAACTTAATGTCATTCAGCTGCATGTCCATCACCATGCGCTTCATGGCTTTCGATGATAAATTCACCTTCATTCGGTATTGCAATAACCATACCTGGATACAATTTACGTCCACGTCGGTTATCAATTTCACCGTCTACAACGACATCATTTTCTTGTAGATACCATTTCGCTTCTCCGCCAGTACCTATCGCACCAGAAATTTTTAATAACTGACTCAATGTAATATATGCTGTTTTAATTTTTACGATTTCAGCCATCATTTCACCCCACATTCATCTTCCAAATTCGCTCTTCACATAAAATAAATCGTCTCTTCTTGCCATCACCGGACACAGCTAGTGGTCCTTAGCAGATTCAACGATTTCACTTTTATTTATACACCCTTAATTATACGCTAATTTACCGTATTTAGCAAATAAAGGCCCTGTATTAAAAGTTGGCATTTTAGATAGGGAAATACCTAGAATCTTACTTAAAGGGCTTAAAAGTCAAAAATTGGCACATTTTTATATGTAGACCGAAAAAAAGGACCAAAACCAGTAAATGATTTTGATCCTTATCCATTTGGCTAACCATATGAAAATGATTTGACCTTCGACATCAATTTTTAGCGGCTTCTGTCATTTCTCCAATTAGCTTCAATTAACCTCTTGGTGTACGAATTGGGGTAATCAATTGAACGAAATTGAAGTTATCAGTTTGGTCACTTGGTAATAGGGTGAAGGGGTGTGAAGATGACTGGAAGCCAATTTGCACATTTTGTTGACCAAATGATTTCAACGCTTCACGTAAGTAATCAGGGTTGAAGGAAATTTCTAAAGCTTCCCCTTCAGCTTTCACTACATTGATTTCTTCTTCTACATTCCCAACTTCAGCAGATTGACTAGATAAAATAATATCTTGGTCTGAAATATTCAAACGAACCACATTATTTTTACCTTCGTGGCTTAAAATCAAAGCACGTTCAACAGCATTCACTAATTCACTCGCTGCCACTTCAATAATTGTTGAGTGGTCATTAGGTAATAAACGGTCTGTATTCGGGTAGTTACCTTCTAGTAAACGAGAGTATAGGTAAATATTACGAGCTTTAAACAATACTTGATTGTCTGTCACCATCATCTCAATGTCTTCATTACTATCCACAATACGGATTAATTCTTGTAATGAACGACCTGGAATATTGATATCTAACACTGTATCACCAGCTACTTCTGGCATTGTTAACGGCATAATGCGTTGACTTAAACGATGAGAGTCAGTTGCAACTGCTTTTAACTCACCATTCCCAATTTCAAAATGAATCCCAGTGAAAATAGGGCGAATTTCTTGGTTAGATACAGAAATAATGGTTTGGTTGACCACTTGTTTGAAGGTATCTGTTGGTAATGCGTAAGTTTGTTTTGCATCGATTTCAGGTAAACGTGGGTATTCACTACCATTAATCCCATTTAATGTAAATGATGCACGGTCAGAAGTGATTTCTGTTTGGAAGTTTTCAACAACTTCTAAATTCATCATATCTGATGGTAATTTCTTCACTATTTCACCTAAGAAACGAGATGGTAAGACAATATCACCAGTGGCTTCAATTTTTAATTTATTGTCATCATCTTTAGCATCAATAAACGCTTCAATGGAAATTGTTGCATCAGATCCAGTTAAATAAAGTCCTTCTTCTTTAACTGAGATTTTAACACCTGTCAAAACAGGTATCGTTGTTCTTGAACTAATTGCTCTTTGAACGTCCGTCAAATTTTGAATAAAAACAGACCGATTAATAGAAAATTTCATGTGTGCACTCCTTGTATATATATTTTAATTATAGATAAAAAGATAGTAATAGTAATAGGCCCTGTTAATCTTGTTGATAACTTTTAGAAAGCTTGTCAAAATACACTTTTCCACATGTGTATAACCTGTTGAAAAAACAGAGAGGTTATGAACAATTATCCACAACCTCCTTTTCTTACCTATATTTTAGCATAAGTCATTTCAAACTTAGACTCAGATGATGTAGATAAGTCATTATTTTTCTAATAAACGACGAATACTGTCAACATCACGTTCTAACTCACTTTTTTCATCGATATCCTTTTTAATCTTGTCATAAGCGTGAAGGACTGTCGTATGGTCTTTACCGCCGAATTCCTGCCCAATTTTTGGTAGGGAAGCATCTGTTAATTCTCTACTTAAATACATGGCAATTTGGCGTGGAACCACGATTTGGCGTACCCGTTTCTTCCCTTTAAGATCAGAAACCTGCAAATTAAAGTATTGGGCCACTGTCTCAAGGATATTTGGAATGGTCGGTGAATTACTTTTCACATTGCTCTTGTAATTTCTGAGCGCTTTAGCTGCAGTATTTGGCGTTAAGTCCTCTTGGTTCATGACCGCAAAGGCCTGTACACTAGTTAAAGCACCTTCCAATTCACGAATGTTGGAGTCAATTTGTCCAGCAATATATGAAAGGGTATCGTCAGGAATTTGTAAGCCATTGACGTTGGCCTTATTACGCAAAATGGCAATCCGTGTCTCTAAATCTGGCGGTGTAATATCCGTTGATAAGCCTTGCTTAAAGCGGGAAACTAACCGGTCTTCTAACTCAGGGATCTGACTGGCGTCACGGTCACTGGTTAATACGATGTGTTTATTATTATTATAGAGCACGTTAAATGTATGGAAGAATTCTTCCTGGGTAGACTGTTTGTTCCCAATAAATTGAATATCATCCACTAATAACATATCGACTGTTCGGTACTCTTGGTGGAAGGCGTCTGTAGTGTTCTTACGAATGGCATTAATAAAGTCATTGGTGAAGGTTTCACTAGAGACGTATTTTATTTTAGCATTAGGGTTTGTCCGTAATACTTCATGGCCAATTGCTTGCATCAAGTGGGTTTTACCTAACCCTACACCACCGAAGAAGAATAGGGGATTGTAGTCGCGGCCGGGGCCCTCTGCAACAGCTAAAGCTGCTGCGTGAGCCATTTTATTGCCTTCACCGACGACGAAGTTATCAAAGGTATATTTTGGATTTAATAGATCTGATCCGTTGTCTTCAATATTGTCATTATGGTTGTTTACTTGAATTTGATTGGCTGATTGTGACCGATCATCTTTTAAACTCACGACTAGATTCACGTCATGGTTTAAGTATTCAAATAAAACTTGTCGAATCTGTATCGAATAATGTTTCTCAATATGGTCCTTGTGTAGCACTGAAATGGCTTTTAAATACAAGGTATCATTCTCAAAGGCAACAGGATCTAGGTCTTTAATCCAAGTATCGAAACTTGTTTTAGGCAACTCTTCTTTGAAGTATTGGGTGACGTAATCCCATAATCGGTTTAATTCACTCATATATTTCCTAGCTCCTTAGTGTACAAAATTTTTATATCAAACATATTGAACTATGTTAGTACGACGAAATTTTAAATTCGTTAAGCTCATTCATAATATCATGAAAAAAAACAGTTTTCCACAGAAAAATTAGGATGTGAATAAAAATAATACCAACTTTTGATAAATGTTTTCCACAGGATGTGTATAAACCTGTTAGCTTTTTACCAGATTAAAAGTCTTGTGTATAATTATGCTTGTTTAAAGGTCAATTTATAAGGGATTTTGATGAGTTATCAACAGGTGGGGAAAAGTTTTGCAAAACTGTGGATTTGTTGAAAAGTCTTTTAAAAACTTTTGGGATAAATCAAAACTTGCAGCAACTAACCACAGGCTTGTGCAAATTTCGTACACACTTTGTGAATAAGAGTTTACCATTTTTTTCTTCACATAGTTTGTGAAATTTAAAAAGGGAGTTTGTGAAAAAAGGGGACATCAATTTAGGGAGGATTTTTCTTTTTTCAGAAATATCTGTTATAATATAGACGAGTTTTACCGGTCGAAAACCGTGAAAAAAACCAATATTTGTACAAAAAGTATTGTGATATGGGGTATGATGTGGTAAAATCTTGATTACGAGTGCGAAATTTCGCACCTGAAATTGAATTTCGACTTTTTATTGTATATAATATTACAGTCGTTTTATATTAATAAAAAACGAAAGACTTAATCGCAACAGGAGGTGCAAGTAATGAAAAGAACATACCAACCTAAAAAACGTCATCGTCAAAAAGTTCACGGTTTCCGTAAACGTATGAGCACTAAAAACGGTCGTCACGTTTTAGCAGCTCGTCGTAGAAAAGGAAGAAAAGTTATTTCTGCATAAGATCACATTAATATGTGGTCTTTTTTTATTAAGGAGGCGAACTTACGTGCGGAAATCTTATAGAGTCAAATCTGAGAAAGATTTTGGCCAGGTATTTCATCACGGTCATAGTACTGCGAATCGCCAATTTGTTATTTATCGATTGGAGAAGGACCAACCCCATTTCCGGATTGGTATCTCTGTCGGTAAGAAAATTGGAAACGCTGTTACCCGTAATGCAGTGAAGCGAAAAATTCGTCAAAGCATTACCGAACTTAAGGCAGGCATTGATCCGTCTAATGATTTTATCGTGATTGCTCGTAAGCCAGCTGCAGATATGACAACAGCTGAAGTGAAAAAAAGTTTGATTCATGTGCTATCTTTGGCAAAAATTTATCATCCGATAAAAGAGGATACAAAAGCAAAGTCATTACCACATGAATAGTAGAATTCGTGGAGGATTTGTAAAAATTGAATATTCGAAGTAAAAAAATGTGGAAGATTTTAGCAATCACCATGATGGCTGTTATCTTTCTAGCGGCTTGTGGGACAAGTCCAATCGATGAGAATTCGACAGGTTTGTGGGACCGTTACATCGTCTATAACTTTTCACGTATTATTGTGTGGTTATCAGATATCTTTGGTAACTATGGTGTAGGGATTATTGCCTTTACCTTGATCATTCGTATCATTTTGATTCCATTAACCAAGTACCAAACACAAAGTACTGAAAAAATGCAAATGATGCAGCCTGAGCTAAAAGCCTTGCAAGAAAAATATGCATCTAAGGATCCAGAGACTCAGCAAAAATTACAAGAAGAAACAGCCAAGTTAAATGAAAAATATGACTATAGCATGTGGTCTGGTTGTTTACCAATGTTAATTCAATTGCCAATCTTGATGGCCTTATACCAATCTATTTCCAGAACAGAAATTCTAAGCCAAGGTCACTTCTTATGGTTAGAATTAGGAGTTCCTGACCAACTATTTGTAATCCCAATTATTGCAGCTATTCTAACATGGTATAACACACGTTTGACAACGATTGGTACACCAAATAGCAATCCATCAATGGCGATGATGCAATGGACAATGCCAGTAATGATTTTATTCATGGGTGTAACCTTACCATCAGCAATTTCACTTTACTGGGTGGCGTCCACTGGATTTACAATTCTTCAAACATTAGTGATGAATAATCCTTTTAAGAAGCGTGATGCACGCGAAGATCAAATTCGTAAAGAGAAAGAGCTAGAACGTCGTTTAGAAAAAGCAAAACGTAATCCTAATGGTAAGAAGAAATAACAGGAGGTTCTTGTATTGAAAACTGAAAGATTTGAAGCGACTTCAGTCGATGCTGCTATTGCCAAAGGCTTGCAACAACTTCGGTTGGCGCGAGAAGATGTTGAAGTTCAAGTAATTCAAGAAGCCAAAAAAGGATTTCTCGGTTTAGGGGCAAAGGATGCGATTGTAGCCATCCATTACCCTGAACGAGAAGTGTCCGAAATTGATGCCACAACAGATGATTTATTTTCCTTCTCTGATTTAGGTCAAGAAAACACATCAGCAGTGGTGCCATCTGAGGATTTAGAGGATCAACCGTCTGAAAATACAGATACAGAAATCAATTCAGTAACAGATGAAATCGAAGAAGAAGTTGTTGAATCAACAAGTTTTGAGGAAGCGCCAGAGACTCAAGGCGCTGAGTCTGAATCAGAGCAAGAAGTTGAAGAGGAACTTGCCTCTGATGAAGTGACTACTGAAAAGTCTGAACCATCAATTAATGAAGAAACTTTTACTAAAGAAGCAACTATTGCTGAAGTAGAAGTTGAATCAGAGGAAGCGGCAGCTGATGAGGCTGAAACGCCTGTTCAAGCGGACCAAGACTTAGAATTGGTAGATGAAGACTTCAAAGATGTGGAACATGTTGCTGAATACCTGATAGACGTGTTGGCATCTTACCTAGTAGACGCCAATATTGAGGTTGAAGACCGTGGTCGTACTGTTATTTACAATATCCAAACTGAGAAAAAAGGGTTGGTTATTGGTAAACACGGTAAGATCATTAATTCATTAGAAACACTTGCCCAGGTGATGACCCACCAATATGTGCGCCCACATGTCAAAGTGATTGTAAATGTTGGCAATTATCGGGAAAGACGTCAAGAAACCTTAGCGAGATTAGCACGTAAAACAGCGGACCAAGTAGCCAATTCAAAACAACCTGTTTTCTTGGACCCACTACCTGCTGCGGAACGTAAAATTATCCACGCGCAATTGGCTAGATATTCATATATTGCGACCCATTCTGAAGGGAAAGAACCGCATAGATATCTAGTTGTATCTTACAAAGATTAAAACTAATAAAAATATTAACAGCAAACGACCCCCATTATCACTGGATATTGAGGGTCGTTTTTTTCTGGTTATTATCGTAGTATTCACTCATTTCCTTATACAAATTGCCCCAGATTCACATCATATAGACCATTATCTGTTAGCCGTAATTCTGGAATGACCGTTAAGGCAATGAAAGATAGGGTCATAAACGAATCGATAGATTCAGGTACACCAAGTGCTCTAGCATGCGCCACCATCTTATTTAATTGCGCTTGTACCGTTTTGCCTGCCTGGATACTGATAATACCAGCCAATTCTAGTGGTAGGGCTGCAACAATTTCCCCTTTAGAAGCAATCACATAGCCCCCTTGAATACGGTCCAATTCTTTCACAGCCAGTAGTATATCAGCGTCGTTATCGCCCACAGCCGTAATATTATGCGCATCATGGGACACACTAGTCGCAATCGCGCCATTTTCAATATTATAGCCCTTAATCGCGCTCACACCGATACCACCCGAATGACCGTGACGTTCAATCACACAAGCCTTATTGAAGTCTCTATTGGCTTCAAATTTGCCATCTATACTAGGTAATATCTCTTCAGACCCTCTTGTCAAAATGGATTGTGCCACCAAGTTAATAACCTTTACTGGCGTGTTATCTGCCTTTAATTCAAGATTTTCTTGGTTGATTTTCGGCAGTTTAACTGAATTTAAGAGATCAGCATCTGATACGGGCGCAATATTTTGGCTATTTAACTGGTCAAAGTCAATGATTTCCCCGTTTTTGATGACAAGTTCAACTGATACTTGGTCAAGGTCATCGATAATGAGTAAATCCGCTAGATAGCCAGCCCCAACTGCTCCTAAATCATGTAAGTTATAGGCGCGAGCGGCATTATATGAAGCCATTTTGTAAGCTGTGGCAGCAGGGACGCCCAGTGCGATCGCCTTACGGACGCAAAAGTCGATATGGCCTTCTTTTTCAATATCTTCAAGATGTTTATCATCCGTACAGAACATGCAATGGTCTAGGGCGATATCATGTTCAACAAAGCCTTTAAGGATTGCCTCAAGGTTTCTAGCGGCACTGCCTTCACGGATCAACAATTTAAAGCCAGCCCGTAATTTTTCAATCGCTTCCTCGTAATTCTCCGCCTCGTGTTCAGTATCAATACCGGCAGCCCGGTATGCTTGTAAGGGTTTCCCCGTTAAACCAGGGGCATGACCATCTACAATTTGGTTTTTAAAAAGTATCAATTTATCTAGCATTTTCCCGTCAGCCTTAACCACATCATCAAACCGCATCATTTCAGCTAGACCAAAGACTTGCTTGTTTTCAAGGTAGGGTGCCATGTCAGCTGCTAAAATTTCGCCAGCCCCATTGGTGTCGATATCTGTTGCAGGCACACACGAAGGCATCATGATATGGGTAGTCATGGGCGTTTCTTCAATACTGGTCAGCATAAAATCCAAGCCTTTTTGCCCAAGCACGTTGACCAATTCGTGTGGATCAGCAAAAACGGTTGTTGTTCCTTTAGCTAGGGCGTATTTTGAAAATTCTAAGGGCGTCACCATGGCAGATTCGATATGCATGTGGGCGTCGATAAATCCTGGTGCAATGTATTTGCCTGTACAATCAATGGTTTGCTTGCCTTCATAGTCGCCTAAAGCCGCAATCCGGTTGCCTATAATGGCCACATCAGTCTGAATGATTTCTTCTGTAAATACATTAATCACATAACCGTTTTTTAAGACGATATCAGCTAATGCCTTGCCGTTTGCGACGTGAATTAGATTTTCCATGCTTGTCCCCTTTTTTGCTAACTAGTTGCCAAATATTGAAGTTAAACTTGTTGGAAGTAGCGAATCTTTCTTCACTACTTCAGGTCGATTAATCGGATTTGAAAATTTGAATAGTATTATAACCATAATCAGACCTAAAAGTATAGAACAAATTAATAAATATACGAATTATAAAATAAATATAATAAAGTATTGTTCGGATAAATTTATTTTTAATCAATAGATAAGGTCTGAATTTCGGGAAAAAGGGGTAAGATCCCGATTAAAGCTAGGTTAACCTTCCAAATTAAATGAAAACAAAAGTGTATTGCAAAAAACGCAGACTTGAAGTCTGCGTTTTAACATTTCTATTTATTAAGCCACTTTGGCTTATTTTCGTTCAATCGGGTGGCCACCAAATCCGGAACGCAAGGCGGAGACGACTTTGTTTGAAAAACTGTCTGGTAATTGACTGTCATTTCGAACAAATAGGGATTGGGCGATGATTGGAACGGGTACATCCAGTGATAACGCTTCTTCAACCGTGTATTTGGCTTCACCACTGGAATCTATTTTGCCTACGATTTTGTCTAACTGACTGTCGTCATTGAAACTTTCCTCTAAAAGTTCCATCAACCATGAACGAACGACAGACCCGTTGTTCCACAATTTAGAAACAGCTGCAAAATCAAAGTCATAATTTGAGGCTTCTAGGACGCTAAATCCTTCACCAATAGCCTGCATCATGCCATATTCAATCCCGTTATGGACCATTTTCAAATAGTGACCTGACCCACTAGGACCAGTATATAAATAACCGTCTGTACAAGCGATATCATTAAAGAAGGGTTCAACAACTTTAAAGGCTGTCGGATCACCACCAATCATCAAATTGACCCCATTTCTAGCCCCATCAATCCCGCCAGAAGTCCCGCAATCTAAAAAGTAAATCCCCTTATCTAATAGGATTTGCCCCATCAATAAGCTGTCTTTGTATTTTGAATTGCCAGAATCAATGACAATATCACCTGCCTGCAATGTTGATCCTAAGTCTTGAAGAATCTGGTTGGTAATGTGACCAGCAGGTGTTGATAGTAAGATGATTTTTTCTTGGTCCAGTGCTTCTAGTAAGGCTTCCTGACTTGCGACTGTTGGAATTCCTTGCTTTGTTGCTGATTCTCTTGCCTGGGCTGAGGCATCGTAACCAATGATGTTCCAACCATGGTCAAGGCCATTTAAGGCTAAGTTAGCACCCATTTTTCCAAGTCCAATAATACCAATTTTCATGTATTCCCACTCCTTTTTCTAAAGTCACCTAAATCTTAGCACGGAAAAATCAACCCTTCATTTCAAGTTTGGCACAATTGATGACGACAAATATAGCGCTTTCAAAACATTGAAGAAAGGGCTTTTAAGATTTATGATGGGAGTAATTTAAAAGTTTTGAGGAGGAATCGCAATGTCAGAAATGAGTACAAGTACAGTGTCAGATGCAGGATCAAATACGAAAATTTCTATGAAAACTCGGATTCAAAAATTTGGTTCTTATCTGAGTAGTATGATTATGCCAAATATTGGCGCCTTTATTTCTTGGGGGATTATTACAGCCTTATTTCTAGCCACTGGTTGGCTACCGAATGAAGAATTGGCTCAAATGATTGACCCGATGAAAAATTATTTACTACCTTTATTGATTGCTTATAGTGGTGGTAGTTTAGTCCACGGCCAACGCGGGGCAGTTGTCGGGGCGATTGGGACCATGGGGGTTGTGGTTGGTTCTGAAATCCCTATGTTTCTAGGGGCCATGCTGATGGGACCGTTTGCTGGTTGGTTGTTGAAGCAATTTGACGATAAATTTGCAGACAAGATTCCGCAAGGTTTTGAAATGTTAGTTAATAACTTCTCTTCTGGTATCCTAGGTTTTATTTTAGCGGTACTTGGCTATTACTTTGTTGGACCAACGATTGGTGCCATCACAGATATTGCCTCTGTTGGTATTCAAGCCATTATTTCCGACGGTTTCTTACCACTTGCCAATGTCATTACAGAACCTGCCAAGGTTATCTTTTTGAATAATGCTGTCAATCACGGTATATTTACGCCATTAGGTGCCCAACAAGCACAAGAAGCCGGTAAGTCTATTCTATATTTAGTGTCTATTAACCCAGGTGTTGGTGGCGGTATGTTGTTGGCTTATATGCTATTTGGTAGTGGGTCAGCTAAATCTTCAGCGCCAGGTGCCTTTATTATCCAATTCTTTGGTGGTATTCACGAGATGTACTTCCCTTATGTGTTAATGAAACCCTTGATGGTATTAGCGGTGATTGGTGGTGGGGTAACAGGTACTGCCATTTTCCAATTATTTGATGTAGGACTTGTAGGACCAGCGTCACCGGGATCAATTATTTCAGTGGTTGCCATGACACCACCGGGCGATTTATTTGGTATCCTATTAGGTGTATTCGGCGCCTTCTTGGTATCCTTCGCCATTGGGGTCGCTATCCTCAAATTTGACCGTTCAGAAGGTAAGGATTTTGAAGCTTCTAAAGATGCCGTTCAAGCAGAGAAACGTGCTGCTAAAGGTCAAACTACAAGCAATACGCAAGTAGCTGAGAATGTGGCCGACGTTCCAAAAGCTGAGAACGTCAATAAAATCATCTTCGCTTGTGATGCAGGAATGGGTTCAAGTGCCATGGGGGCCTCTTTATTACGGAAAAAGGCCAAACAAATCAATCTGAATATCCCTATTTCAAATTCTGCCATTAACAATCTACAGGATGAACCAGGTACATTAGTCATTTCGCAAAATGAATTAACCCCTCGAGCACGCCGTCAAAATCCATCTGGTATGCACGTATCAGTAGACAATTTCTTAGACGGTGACCGCTATGATGAGATTTTAGGGGCTATGATTGCGCAACCAATTGAGGTTAAAGAAACAGATAATACGGCAGCAAGCCAAACAACAAATATAGCGATTCAAAATATCGACAATATCTATCTACCATTTGAAGATAAGGTAGGCGAAACCACCATGGCGGCGTCTATTCTACGGAATAAATTGAAGAAGATCAATATCCATGATGTGACCGTCAAGGCTGTGGCAGTTGAAGATTTAGTCCATACCAATAAAACCGACGCTACTTTAGTTATCGGAAACCAAGCAATCGTCCAATCCTTACAGGAGTTATATCCAGATTTAGATGGCTTGGTCATCGAAGATTTACTAGAAGCCAGTGCTTACGACCAGCTGATTGAATCATAAGGACTTGGAAATATCGGAAAAGTCATTATTAAATAAGAAACAAGTAAGAAACAAAGGAAACTAATAGAAAACAAGCAAGAAATAAACAAAAGAAGGGAGCGGGTGCCAAATGTATCTATCACAGCGGGAAGCCATTATATTAGACCAGTTGTTATATAGTCATACGGAAATTCCTATCTCTTCTTTTCAAAGTTTACTGCAAGTGAGTCGACGGACAGTCTACCGGGAAATTACGAATTTAGAGGCGTCACTCAAAACCTTAAATATTGAGATTGTCAACGAACGGAACAAGGGTTATAAACTTGTTGGCCATGCGGAAACTTTAAATATGTTGAGGGAAGAAAATACTGCTCGAAATCAGTATGTTTTCTCTAAAGATGAACGGCAAGATGGCATTATTACCATTTTATTGGTCAATGAAGAGCCGGTGACAGCAGAAGTTTTAAGCCAACAATTTGCTGTCAGTTTAAATACCATCTATCAAGATATAGATGCTATTGAAGAAAGATTGGGGGCTAATCGTGTAAACCGGTTACCGGCGCAAGGCTTTACCTTGGATGTGGATGAAATTAACAACCGAAACATTGTGGCGACAACCATTTACAACAATCTATCTCCATCTGATAGCGCAACTTATTTATCCGATCTATCTGAAATTGGCGCTGCTATCGATAAACCCTTCTTCCTCACTTTTATTTCTGATAACAGTTTGAAAGCAGTGGTGGAAAGTTTTCATCAGAGTGACCTAAACTCAGGTAAGAAGATGAATGACAATCAAATTCGGCCTGTTTTGATTCAATTGGCTTATGCCCTTGATCGGATCCAGGCAGGCTTTTCCATAGGCGATATTGTCAGTATTGAGACCAACGTCCCAAGCGATATTATCAATTTGGCTTATCAAATTACGGGGCATATTGCTAATCAATTGAAAATCAACATTCCAATCAATGAGCGCAATTTATTGGTTAACCAATTGGAAGGCATCAATTTTAAGAATAAAGAATCGATTTTCAATGTGAACTTTGACACCCAATTATCCTACAAGGTACAGAAGTTTATCCGACTTATTTCTGAAAAAACGAGTAACGATTTTAGACAGGACAAACGCTTGTACAAGGGGTTAATTTCTCACATTCGGGCCGCCTTGAAGCGGATTGAAAATGACCCCATCACGAGTTTCAAAGATACTAGTTTAGAACCGGTTGTCGACCAATACAAAGACTTGTATGTCAAAGTAGAAGAAAGTTTTAAAGCAGTTTTTTCAACCGATATTTCACACGAAGAAGCGGCTTATATATTGATGCACTTTGCAGCATCTTACGAAGCAGGGCCTTCTTTAAACTATCAACCACGGTTATTAGTAATTGTCTCCAATTATGGTGGGACGGGTAAAATTATCAAAGAGCGGCTAGAAAAGCAGTTCCAAGCTATTTTTCAAGTGGATATCACACAATTATCTAAAATTGACCGATTAGATGTCGGGTCATACAGTATGATTCTGTCGACAGCCCCGCTTAAAAATTTCCCGGTTGAATACCAATTGATATCACCGGTACTAGCTGACAAGGATATTGACTTGTTAAAGGACTTTATCGAAACCTACAAACTAGGCCACAAAAACCCTTTGACCAACCATTTTGGGGATGATAATTACAAATTAACCTTTGAAGAGATGCGGGATTCCATCTTGATTGCGGATGATTTGTTAAAGCAGTTTGAGGTCAAAGACATTGACAGCAAAGAGCATGTGGAGGCGACCGTTGAGGCAGTGATACAATCGCTGAAACCACTTGCTGTGTCGGATGATGCCTTGGTGTCACAGGCAATTATTAAACGCTACAAGACCACGCCAATTGGTATTCCAAAGACCAATATGTCTCTATTTCATAGTGTGCACGAAGATGTGAAGACACCGGTGTTTAAGGTCTATAATCTGTCGAGTCCCTTTTATGTTGAAGGGATGGATCGGCAGATGATCCCACTAAAACGGATACTGTTATTGTTGGCACCAGCGCCACTAGATGCCAATGTTAAAACAGTTTTAGGTTGGATCAGCCAATCTATTATCGAAAATAATATTAATACCGATCTATATAATAAGGGGAATGAAGAAACTTTAAGGAATTTACTGAGTAGACTATTTGTTGAAGCGATACAGGAGTCAGGGAAGGGCGATGATTAAATGGAAATCAATCAAAATATGGTGAAATTAAAGCAAGATTTTCAAACGAAGGAAGCTGCGATAAGGGCAGCAGGTCAATTGTTAGTCGATAACGGACATGTCGATTCCTCTTATGTGGAAGCCATGCTCGACCGCGAGAATGAGGTAACAACTTACATGGGTAATTTCATTGCCATTCCTCACGGTACGGATGAGGCCAAAACAAGCATCCATTCTACAGGCATTTCGGTCCTACAAATCCCGTTTGGGGTAGATTTTTCTGACGACCCCAATGAAGAAAAGATGGCAATGGTTGTCTTTGGGATTGCCGGGGTTAACAATGAACACCTGGATTTACTTTCTAAAATCGCTATTTTCTGTTCAACCCTTGATAACGTGGTGAAATTGGTAAATGCTGAAAATGAGGCAGAAATTATGACTTTGTTGGATAGCGTTGAAGCAGCCTAATATAGAAAATTAAATGAATACATAAGGAGTTAGCTTATCTTTAGGGGTAAAGTTAGCTCTTTTTTTATTTAGCGTGTGGTTGAAATAATTCTTTTTTCAAGGAGTTAAAATACAAAATCCTCTAAAATTGTATTTATAATGTATTTTATATATAAATAAAAAACGCAAAACCCCATTATGCTAAAGGTTATAAAATAACCCGAAGTATATCGCGTGAATATCACTTATAAATATAGTAAACTAGAAATAGTCTTAAGGAATTCTTTATTTTTGAAGTTTTCCAAATAAATTTTTAGATAAAAGGAGATGGAAAAAATGGATTTAGCAGGTTTATGGGCTAGCTTAGCTGCTAGCATACCAGCCGTCATTGGTGGTATATTATTAATTCTTATTGCGTGGATCGTGGCAGTATTAGTGAAAAAGGCAGTTTCAAAAGGTTTACGAGCGGTGGGATTACCAGGTCGCTTCGTGAAATGGAATATTGCAGAGACTGAGGATCAAGCGGA
Source organism: Carnobacterium sp. 1290_CSPC (assembly GCF_001053265.1). NCBI lineage: Bacteria > Bacillati > Bacillota > Bacilli > Lactobacillales > Carnobacteriaceae > Carnobacterium > Carnobacterium sp. 1290_CSPC. Next base: position 21,998 of record NZ_JVVG01000027.1, on the reverse strand, counting down.
AACTACGATTGATACCATCGCGCAAATTCTATACTACATTGTTTGGGTGCTATTCTTACCAGGCATCTTCGATACATTTGGTTTAGCTTCTATTGCGACACCAATTCGTGATATGACAGCAAATGCTTTAGGGTTCTTACCATCAATCGTTGGTGCAATCATTATTATGATTGTAGCGGTAGTGGTAGCGCGTTTAGTGAAACAATTAGTTTACTCACTAGTTAAAACAGTTAACATCGACAAGTATGTGGCTAAATTTACTGGTAACAAAACAGCAGACGGACAAACAGCAGATACACTTGCTAACGTACTTTCTTATGTAGCTTACATTGTTGTTTTCATCCCAATTGCAGTTGTAGCCCTTGAAACATTAGGGATTTCTTCAATTGCAACACCAATCATCGGTGTGTTAAATAGCGTAGCTGCTGCAATTCCAAATATCTTAGTAGCAGTAATCTTATTAGGTGTTGGATTTGCGATTGCTAAAGTCATTGGTGAGTTAGTACAAAACTTACTTGCGGGTACTGGTTTAAACAACTTATTCAACCGTGAAACTGGTGCAACAACTAAAAACATCAATGTTTCAGAAATCATTGGTCAAGTAGTTGCAGTAGTTATTGGTTTATTCTTTACCGTTGAAGCCTTAAATGTATTAAACTTAGCGATCTTAAACACTGTTGGTGCAGCAATCATTGCTTACTTACCGAACGTATTAATTGCCTTAATTATCTTAGGGCTTGGTATCTTTGGTGGCCGTTTCGTTGGCGACTTAGTGAATAAAGCAACTCAAAGCAAATGGGTTGGTGCAATCATTAAAGGCGTATTCGTAGTCTTCTCAGTATTTATGGCATTAGATCAATTGAACTTTGCTAACAATATTGTGAACATGGCCTTCCTATTTATCATTGGTGGTTTATCAGTTGCCTTTGCCTTATCATTTGGTTTAGGTGGACGCGACTTCGCGAAAAAACAACTAGAAAAATTAGACAAAAAAATTGAAGAAGAATCTGGTCAAAACAACAATAACAACCAATTCTAATCATTAATGAAAGATAAGATCTTACCCCTGGCTATATGCCGGGGGTTTTTCTTTGTGCTATTCAACTGCATGAAGTCTTTAAGACTGACTTAAGTTTTACCGTAACGCTTTAACTATATTATGAAAACAGATACAATAAAAGTAATAAAAGTATTCATGATTGATTCTGGGAGGTGTCAAAAATGAAACAGAAAGCAACATGGTTTTTACTATTGAGTACGTCATTACTGTTAGGTTCATGTTCTTGGTTTAATAATGCAGAAGATATTTATGATGAAAGTGAGACATCCTCTTCTGAACAAGTGTCCTCAAGTACTAATGATAGTGCGAGTGATGAAACATCAGAAGGTTCACAATCCAGTCAGTTGAGTTCAACAGCAGAAAGTGACACAGATGATGAAGCAAGTGAAAGTTCTTCCTCAGAAGTGGCGCCAGCTTTAACAGTGACTGACTATTTTCCAATGATTGAAGGGTATCAGGCAGTTTTTGAGGGTGATGGGAATGAGTTTGCGGGCTTTACCCGGACCTATGATTTTATTAATGATGAGTTTTTAACTATGCGGACGGCAACTGCAGGAACAACAACACTAGAGTTAATGGTGATTACAGCAGATAAGGCCGAAGTGATCGTGACCAAGCCAGAAACTTATAGCCATGAAGAATTGACCCGCGATATGATTACCCAAATAGATGAGCCAACGAGAGTCTTGATTGAGGAGCCGATTGAAGTGGGCCATACTTGGGATAGTGACGGACGGCAACGTAAAATTACTGGTATCGATGTGCCTGTTGAAACGAAGACTGGCAGTTACGAGACTTTAGAGGTCAGTGAATACAGTGAAAATAGTATTCGCAGAGAGTATTATGCCCCAGATGTGGGACTGGTTTACGCAGAAGATGAAAGTACCGACCCTGAAGCGTATTATTTCGTCACTCAAATTTTGAGTCAGTTATCTTTTGAAGGTTGGGGTGAAGAGGTTACTTTTTACTATCCAAATGGCGAAGGTGAATTTGAACAAGCAAATGAAACGGTGGCTATGACGACTAATGATGATATGGCGCTGAAATTCACGCAGATTTTCCAGGGAGGCAACAGCGCGGACCAACAAATGATGACTAATAGTGTTGATATCAATAGCATCAGTGTTGACGGTCAGGACCCAAGGAAGGGCAAGATTGTCTATGTTGACTTTAGCGAAAATATCAGTGAATTGGCGGATGATCCACAAGGGAAGGCTAAGTTGGATGCCATGATGGCAACGATGGTCCAGTATTATAATGCCGACTACATTCAACCTACTATTGAAGGCGACTATATGGTCATTGATGGTGTTGTTGAATTAACCCCAGCTTATCCATTATACGAAGTCCCTGAAAATATTCAGCCTTAAATGACAGGTAAATCGACAGATAAAGATGACAAAATGAACGCTCATCCTGAATTTAGCTGGGCGTTTAATAATGGGTGCCCAATAAAAGCTGCTTGCCCTTTTCTAAACAGTAGTAAACTAGGATGAAAAAGTCGCAATTTCTGAATTGAAATTGTTTACTTTTAAATTGAGATTGCGTATAATACCGAATGTATAAAAAAGTAGTTTGACAGTCAAAGTGTCTTTCTAGTCCGACCAGGCCATGGGAGGGGTAGATTGGGCGCTTTTTTATTTGCACAAATATAAACAATAGTAGATAAATTTAGATAGAAAGGAACATATTCATGATTACTCGTGGTTTTGATACAATTGCAGCTATTTCATCGGCGCCGGGCGAGGGTGCGATTGGGATTGTCCGTCTTTCAGGTGATGACGCACTAGCGATTGCAGATAAGGTTTATAATTTAGGTCAGAAAAAATTGAGTACGCAAGATAGTCATACCATTCATTATGGACATATTGTGGATCCAAAAGATGGTCAAGAGATTGACGAAGTGATGGTGTCTGTTATGCGTGAACCAAAAACATTTACGCGTGAAGATATTGTTGAGATTAATACCCATGGTGGGATTGTGGCGACAAATCGCGTGCTGGAACTCGTTTTGCGTGAAGGGGCTACCCTAGCAGAACCAGGTGAATTCACCAAACGTGCCTTTATCAACGGACGAATTGACTTAACCCAAGCAGAAGCTGTGATGGATTTAATCCGTGCTAAGACGGACCGGTCAATGGATTTAGCTGTGAAGCAGTTGGACGGAAAATTATCCAATTTAATCGAAAATTTACGTCAAGACATTTTAAATACCTTGGCGCAAGTTGAAGTAAACATTGACTACCCGGAATACGATGATGTGGAAGAAATGACCCTTAAATTATTGGGCGAGAAAACAACTATTATCAAGAACCGAATCGATGGCTTATTATCGACCGCTAAACAAGGAAAAATCTTGCGTGACGGGATTTCAACTGCCATTGTGGGTCGTCCAAATGTAGGGAAATCTTCCTTACTGAATGCCTTATTAAGAGAAGAAAAGGCCATTGTAACGGATATTGAAGGCACAACGCGTGATACGGTTGAAGAATATATCAATATCCGCGGGGTACCCTTGAAATTAGTGGATACAGCGGGTATTCGTGACACAGAAGATGTGGTGGAACGTATCGGTGTGGAACGGTCGAAGAAGGCCCTAAAGGAAGCAGAATTGGTGTTATTATTACTCAACCAATCTGAAGCCTTAACAGCTGGTGACCGTGAGCTTTTAGCCTTAACCCAAGACCATAAACGAATTATTATCATGAATAAAATTGATTTACCAAACCAACTTTTAAAAGAATCCCTATTAGAGTGGGTTGAAGAGGACGAAATCATTGCCACGTCTATGATGACTCAAGAAGGTATTGACGCTTTAGAGGAGAAAATTGCAGACTACTTCTTCTCAGGTCAATCAGGGGAAAAAGACGCGACTTATGTTTCTAACGCCCGTCATATAGACCTTTTACAAAAAGCGAGTCAATCATTAGACGAAGTGAAAAACGGGATTGATATGGGCATGCCAGTTGACTTGATTCAAATCGACTTTACCCGTGCTTGGGAAATTTTAGGTGAAATTATTGGTGAAAATGCGCCGGATGAACTATTAACACAACTATTCAGTCAATTCTGTTTAGGTAAATAAAAGAAGCGTAGAAAGGATGAGATGATGCAAACTTATGAAGCAGGCAAATATGATGTCATTGTAGTTGGTGCTGGGCATGCAGGTAGTGAAGCAGCTTTAGCCGCAGCGCGTATGGGCGCTGAAACCATGTTGATCACGATTAATATTGATATGGTTGCCTTTATGCCATGTAACCCGTCAATTGGGGGACCAGCTAAAGGGGTAGTTGTAAGAGAGATCGATGCCCTTGGTGGTGAAATGGGCCGCAATATTGATAAAACCTATATCCAAATGCGTATGCTGAATACAGGTAAGGGACCAGCTGTCCGTGCCTTACGTGCGCAAGCAGATAAAGATGAATACGCCAAAGAAATGCGTAGAACTATCGAAAACCAAGACCACTTAACCCTACGTCAAGGGTTAGTAGACGACTTGATTATTGAAGATGATACGGTTAAAGGGATTATCACCAACACAGGTGCTATTTACCGTGCAGATGCTGTTATTTTGACAACTGGTACGGCAGCCCGTGGTGAAATTATTATTGGGGAATTAAAATATTCTTCAGGTCCAAACAACTCGCAACCAGCTGAGAAATTGACTGGGAATATGGCGGGAAAATATGGCTTTGATATTGCCCGCTTTAAAACTGGTACACCGCCACGCGTGGACAAACGTACGATCAACTATGATGCAACGGAAATCCAACCGGGTGATGATGCACCAAATCATTTTTCATTCATGTCTAAAGACGCGGATTACTTACCATTAGTAGACCAAGTCCCATGTTTCTTGACTTATACTAATGAAGCAACCCATGAAACGATTCGTGAAAACTTACATCGTGCACCGATGTTTACAGGTATCGTTGAGGGTGTAGGTGCCCGTTATTGTCCGTCAATTGAAGATAAGATTGTGCGTTTTGCAGATAAACCAAAACACCAAATCTTCCTTGAGCCTGAAGGGTTAGATAACGAAGAAATCTATGTCCAAGGACTTTCAACTTCACTACCAGAAGACGTTCAAAATGACATGATTCATTCAGTTAAAGGCTTGGAAAACGCACGTATCATGCGTAACGGCTACGCCATTGAGTACGATGTGGTGAAACCAAACCAATTGAAAGTAAACTTAGAAACTAAACAAGTGGCCAACTTATTTACAGCCGGTCAAACAAACGGTACTTCTGGTTATGAAGAAGCTGCTGGTCAAGGTTTATACGCAGGGATCAACGCCGTCCTTAAAATCCGTGGCGAAGAGCCATTTGTTATTGGCCGTGACCAAGGCTATATTGGGGTAATGATTGATGACTTAGTCACAAAAGGGACAACTGAACCGTATCGATTATTAACATCACGCGCTGAATACCGTTTATTATTACGTCATGACAACGCTGATACTCGTTTAACTGAAAAAGGTTATGAATTTGGTTTAGTATCTGAAGAACAATACAGCTTATACAAATCAAACCAAGCAGAGGTTGCTGAAGAGTTAGACCGTTTAGCCAATGTTCGCTTGAAACCAACTCAAGAATTACAAGACTACCTAGCAGAGAAAAATTCCGCAGCCTTAAAAGATGGGATTATGGCGAGCGACTTACTACGTCGTCCAGAGCTTAAAATTGATGATATCCTTAAATTCGCCCCAAGCGACAAGGATTTATCACGTCAAGTAACAGAACAAGTTGAAATCCAAATCAAATATGCTGGTTATATTGTTAAAGAACAACGTAAAGTAGAAAAATTACACCGTTTAGAGCAAAAAGAGATTCCAGCTGACATCGATTGGGATGCCATCGACAGTTTAGCCACTGAAGCGCGCCAGCGCTTGAAAGAAATCGGCCCACGCACCTTAGCACAAGCTAGTCGTGTATCAGGTGTAAACCCTGCAGATGTATCCATTATCATGGTTTACCTGCAAGGTGGTCACGTCGCACGTGTTTAAGTCAGAAGATATGAAAAGCTATCCTACAATTCTGGGATAGCTTTTTAACGTATGATGAATCTAATCGTAAACGCCTATAATAGACTTAAGGCATATGCTATAATTTAAGGGAATGAAACGATTGATTACAAGATCGTTTAAAGCAAGATAATAGCTGTATGGTCCTAGTAAATTTGTAAGCTATACGAAAACAAATGCCAAGGTAAATAAATAAAAAGGAGTAATCTAATGTTAAAACGTGTTATTTTTCATGTACATGAGATGAAAGATTGGGAAACCATCTTACCAACTATTCAAAATGCGCTAAATGATGTGGAAGATTTACAAGTGATTGTCCTAGCCAATGGTCGTGCTGTCCGGGTTGCTGTGCGTGAAGAATATCACCAAAGCTTAGAAAAACTCGTGAAACAAGGTGTGACGGTTGAGTTATGCCAACATTCGCTACAAGCGCAAGGATTTGATCCAGAAATGGTGAATAGTCGCTTATTTACCTCGGTTGTATCAGGCATTGCCGAATTAATTAACCGCCAACATGATGGTTACGCCTATATTCGTGCTTAATTAATGACTTTACTTTATCAATCCAACCAGAATCTAATATAGAAAGTAGACAATCATGAATCCAGAATTATTTAAAAATAGCTTAGCGGATGCAGGTATCCACTTAAATGACCAACAAATGACACAATTCAACCGTTATTTCGAATTATTGGTTGAATGGAATGAAAAAATTAATTTAACCGCCATTACAGAACTTGAAGAAGTGTATTTGAAACACTTCTATGATTCACTGACTGTAGCAATGCATGTAGAGATGGCTGACCAGGGATATCGCTTGGTAGATGTGGGTTCAGGCGCTGGGTTCCCCAGCATTCCACTAAAAATTGCCTTTCCAAACTTAGACATCACTATTGTTGACTCATTGAATAAACGTATCAACTTTATCAATGAAGTGGTGAATGAACTTGGTTTAGAAGGAGTGCATGCCTACCACGATCGCGCTGAAACTTTTGGTCAAAACCCACAATTCCGTGGTCAGTTTGATTTTGCTACTGCTAGAGCGGTGGCTAGATTAAACTTATTAGCAGAATTTTGTTTACCCCTGGTGAAAAAAGATGGCCAATTCTTAGCGATGAAAGCACAGCAATCTGATGATGAAATTGAGGAAGCAAAACATGCTATTGCTGTCTTAGGTGGTAAATTTGCCGAAGACATTCAATTTGACTTACCAGCTGAAGCTGGGGAGCGTCATATTTTACGGATTGAAAAACCAAAAGAAACACCAAATAAGTATCCGCGTAAACCAGGAAAGCCAGCGAAAAGTCCGCTATAAATAAAGTGATTAAAAGTATTTTATGTGATAATAGAATTATTTAAACAATATATAGGCTTTTTTGGTACAATGGTAAAGAATAAATGACATGAGAAGCATAATATTGCGAAAAATAGGCCAAACTATTTTGAATGAATGCGAAAGGAACGGAAACGCATTCCGTTCCTTTTTTATTGAAAATGATGTATACAACGCAGGGGGTTAGAAAATGGGTAAAGTAATCGCAGTCGCCAATCAAAAAGGTGGTGTCGGGAAGACAACAACAACTGTCAACTTAGCATCCGCACTTGCCTATCAAGGAAAGAAAATTTTATTAATCGATAGTGATGCGCAAGGGAATGCGACGAGTGGATTAGGTATTGCTAAGGGTTCTGTTGAAAATAGCATCTATGACGTGTTGATCAACGAAGTTGCCGTAAAAGATGCGGTAGTATCTTCATCACGCGAGAACCTTTCTGTTGTACCGGCAACAATTTCATTGGCAGGGGCTGAGGTCGAACTTACCAGTATCGCCCACCGTGAACAAAAGATGAAAGAAGCCATTCAACCGATTAGAAATGACTATGACTATATCTTCATTGACTGTCCGCCTTCACTAGGTCACTTGACAATCAATGCCTTCACTAGTGCAGATTCCGTACTGATTCCAGTACAAAGTGAATACTATGCCCTAGAAGGATTAAGTCAATTGTTGAACACAATCCAATTAGTTCAAAAACACTTCAATGCAGGGCTAAAAATTGAAGGTGTTTTAATGACAATGTATGATGCAAGAACAAACTTATCGAATGAAGTTGTAGAAGAAGTCCGGAAGTACTTTGGTCAAGCAGTGTATACGACCTTGATTCCGCGAAATGTGCGCTTGTCTGAAGCACCATCATATGGACAATCCATCATTGATTATGATATTCGTTCTCGTGGCGCTGAAGTGTATCTGGAATTGGCAAAGGAAGTGCTAGAAAATAATGGCGAAACAAACAAATAAGCATAATAAGGGACTTGGCCGTGGGATTGATGCCTTTTTTGGTGGCGAAGCACTTTTTACCCAGGATGAGACAGACCAAGAGCAAGTTGACGTAAAAGATACAGCTGAAACAAGTAAGCAAACTGCAAACGAAGCGACTGTTGAAGCCCCTGCGACTGACAAAATGGTGCAGGAAATCAGTGTTGAAGATATTCGTCCAAACCCTTACCAACCCCGTCACCAATTTGATGAAGATGCCTTGAACGACTTGGCTAAATCTATTCGAGAGCAAGGCATTTTTCAGCCGATCACCCTACGTAAATCTGCGGTGAAAGGGTATGAAATTATTGCTGGTGAACGACGTTTTCGTGCGTCTAAAATCGCCGGTTTAACGACTGTCCCAGCCATTGTACGTGAATTTTCTGATGAACAGATGATCGAAGCGTCTATCATCGAAAATTTACAACGTGAAGACCTAACAGCCCTAGAAGAAGCTATGGCTTATCAACAACTGATTGATGTTTTAGCAATTACGCAAGATGAAGCGGCTAAACGCCTGGGGAAATCCAGAACTTATATCACCAACCATTTACGTTTACTAGGTTTGAGTGACGATATCAAAGCCCTAGTGCAATCAGGTGCCTTATCCGCAGGTCAGGCCCGGACTATTTTAGGTTTAAAATCGAAAAAAGACCAATCAAGTCTAGCTAAGAAGGTTGTTGCAGAAGGCATTACCGTTCGCCAATTGGAGAAAATGGTACAAGCCTTAAACGAGCCAGCGGACAAGGATATTAAAAAAGACGACGGCAAGAAAGAAGTCGTGCCACCTTATATCCGCGAAAGCGAAGACCGGTTAATGGATAAATTTGGGACGAATGTTCAAATCAATAGTCGCGGAAAACGCGGTAAAATCGAAATCGAATACCTTTCTGAAGAAGATTTAACCCGTATTCTAGATCTTTTGAATATTAAATTTGAAGATTAGAGGTGTATGTCTTGGGAGACAAAGAATATGGCATGCACGATATCGTGCAAATGAAAAAACAACACCCGTGTGGTGAAAATGCTTGGAAAATCATTCGTTTAGGTGCGGATATCCGCATCAAATGCCAAGGTTGTGGCCAATCAGTCATGATGCCACGCCGTGAATTTGAAAAGAAAATGAAGAAAATCATTAAACCAGCAGACAATAACTAGGGGTTAATACTCGTTTTGCCGATATTGGTCTAATGTGTTCGAGTTTTCAATCATCAAAATAACTTAAATGATAGAAATAAAGAAAAAATATCCTTAATAAAGAAAGTAGCGTGAAGAAATGGCTTTAACTGCCGGAATCGTAGGATTACCAAATGTTGGAAAATCTACCTTATTTAATGCAATCACAAAATCTCAAGTAGAAGCTGCAAACTATCCCTTTGCAACGATCGACCCGAATGTGGGAGTTGTAGAGGTACCAGATAGCCGTCTACAAACACTTACTGAATTCTACGTACCAAAGAAAACTGTCCCAACAACTTTTGAATTTACGGATATTGCCGGAATTGTTAAAGGGGCAAGTAAGGGTGAAGGTTTAGGAAACAAATTCTTAGCCAACATTCGTGAAGTAGATGCGATTGTCCACGTGGTTCGTTGCTTTGAAGATGGGAATATCACCCACGTTTCTGGAAAAGTAGATCCAGCTGACGATATTGAAACAATTAACCTAGAGTTAATCTTATCTGACCTAGAAACAGTCAATAAACGCTACGAAAAAGCAGTTAAAATGGCTAAATCAAAAGACCATGATGCAATCGTTGAAGCCAACGCTTTAGCTAAGGTAAAAGAAGTGCTTGAAGCTGGTAAATCAGCTCGAACAGTGACTTTTACTGAAGAAGAACAGCCATTTATTGATCGCATGTTCCTTTTGACAACAAAACCAATCTTATACGTAGCGAACGTAAGCGAGGATGATGCAGCAACTGGTAATGATTATGTTGAAATCGTACGCGGTATTGCTAGTGAAGAGGATGCTGAAGTGGTAATTGTTTCAGCGCAAATCGAAGAAGAGTTGGCATCATTGGACGATGAAGACCGTGAAATGTTCATGGAAGACTTGGGGATGGAAGTGTCTGGATTAGACCGCTTAATCCAACGCGCTTACACTTTATTAGGTCTTGAAACTTACTTTACTGCCGGTGAACAAGAAGTACGTGCTTGGACCTTCAAAAAGGGCATGAAAGCCCCACAAGCAGCGGGTGTAATTCACTCAGACTTTGAAAAAGGCTTTATCCGTGCAGAAACCTTATCTTATGAAGATTTACTGACTTATGGTAGTGAAAAAGCTGCCAAAGAAGCAGGTCGCTATCGTTCTGAAGGTAAGGACTACGTTGTGAAAGACGGCGATATCTTACTATTTAGATTTAACGTTTAAGATCATTCAGGCAAAAGGAGATTTGACCAACAATGGCATTAGGAAATGAGAAAAAATCGAGAGCTGAAATTCAAGCTGAACGTGAAGCGGCTGAAAAAGCAACCCACCAACGCATCAAAGACGAACGCGAAGGCCTATACGCAGGTTTAACCAAACGTAACCAAGAATTTATGATCAAATTTATGAATGAAATCAATGCTTTAGGTTACGATGGCGATATCGACTTAAAAGAAAATCAAATGTTACATACCCTTATTGAAGAGCAAGACAAAGGGGTTACTGCCAAACAATTATACGGCACACCAACAACTTACGCCCAAGAACTACACCAAAACCCTAACGACGGTAATGGGGCAGTTCAAGCAGGCGACAGCCCGTTCTGGCACTACTGGGTTGAAGGTGGCTTATTGATTGGTGGTGTATTCGCGGGTATTTCTGGATTGACCTTATTAATTGGTTCTGAAAATGCGAGCTCAGGCCCGGCTGGTTTATTCACGCTAATCTTGAACTTTATTATTGGGGGATTAGCTATGGCTGTGTTGACGACTAACCAACCTGATATGTCTAAACCGAAGAAAGAACGTGGCACTATGCGGTATATCTTAATTTCAGTAGCTGTTTTATTAGCTTGGATCCTACTCATTTCTCTAACTGAATTCTTGCCAGCGGGTATTAACCCAGAATTACCATTATTCGCTTACCTAGCTCTAGCAGTCCTAGGTTTAGCTGCCAGATGGTGGTTTAAACGCGAATTTAAAGTACAAAATACCTTGTTCTAAAAACATGAGTCTGTCAGTTATTCTGGCAGGCTTTTTTGATAGCTTCGAGTTGATATTTTTGGCATGACGAGAAAACTTCGTTAAGATAAGGGTATTAAAAGTACAAAGGACGTGTAATAAAATGGATGCAACAAATATTGATTTCTCAACAGTTTCAGATGACCTAGGATTTCGTTACGGGAAAGCAGACGCACCGGTAAAACTATATGCCTACTTAAACGTAGAATGTCCTTTTTCAAGGAAATTCGAACAACAAAATACGGCGATTATTCAAGAATTCGTTGAAGCGGGCAAAGTACAATATATTGTGAAGCCCATAAACCGCCCAACTGGTCATTTGCGTAAAGGGAATGTGATGCATAGTTACCTGACTTACGATGACCCGGAAAATGCCTTCAAGCAGCTAACAGAGATGTTTGCGACTCGTCAAGAATGGACGGAATTAGACGAAGCGGGCGTAGCAGCATATGCTGAAAGCCAATTAGGTTACACTAAACAAGACCACGATGATACCCAAGAAGCGATTAAAGCTGAAGCGGTTGAAGTAGGCGCTAAAACAGTGCCAACTGCCTATGTATTTGGCCAAGCCTTTGACGAGCACGAAGACAACGAGACTATCCGCGAATGGTTTAACGCTGCTTACCAAACAGCTACTGCAACAGAAGTATATGATTTCGGGGCCGACAAATTAGATTTAGACCAGGTTACGGATAAACGAGCTATTAAATACGGCCAAGATGATGCGCCGATTAAGGTGACAGAATACATCAACTTCCGTTGCCAAGGATCTAAAAACTTTGAAGACGCTGTGTCTGAAAAATTAGAGGGCCTAGCGGATGAAGGGAAGATTCAACGGATTATCAAACACGTTGATATCGATAAGGCTGGCTTAGCTAAAGGGGAAGTCATCAACCGCTTTGTAGACTACAAGGACCAAGAAAAAGCCTACAAACAATTCAAAGAAATCTTCGCCCGTCATGGTGAATGGAAAACGACAGACTTTGGTGGCATCGTAGACTATGCTATTGAAACGCTATCTTACCAATACCAAGGCAACCGCCTGCAAAATGATGTCGTTAAAGCTGAATTTGAAGCCCTTGGCGGTACAGCAACTCCAATAATCGTCGTAAATAATGATAAAGCTTTTGTGGGGCCAAATGCAGCAGCAGAATTAATTGCTTACTTAGACGAACAAATTGCTCAGTAAGGAAAATATAATAAGGAGGCATTTAAATGACCTTTCAAACAGATAAAATCACCTATCAAGATGCGATTAAACTTGGAAAAGATACAGCCAAGGTTAAAGTCGTTGAATACTACAACCTTGCTTGTCCGGATGCCTTAAATTACCAGGAGCAATTCGCCTTCTTCCTAGATCCATTAATTCAAACAGGGCAGGTGCAACGGATTTTGAAGCACTATGATAAAACCAGTCCGCGTCTACAAAAAGGTAATCTTGTCCATGATTACATCGATTACGACAACCAAGAAGCGGCCTATACTGTGGCAGACCAATACCTTCGGTCGCAAAAAGACTGGGCGCGTTTAGATCTAGATAAAGTTGAAGCCTATTTAGCCCAACAAGGACGTGTGCAACAAGACAATAGCGAACTAGCAGCCCGCGTATTTGAAGAAGCACAAGCAGTTGGTGTCGGCGCGGTGCCAACGGTTTTCATCGAAGACCAAGCCTTCGTTGAAACAGTAGACCCAGAAGCCTTCAAACAAGCCATAATGGAAAGAATCTAAGTATTTGGATTTTTCTCGGCAAACTTATACGAATAATTACTCAAAGGTCGTGGCTTAATGTCACGGCTTTTTGTGTCGTATAAATTTTGGATTTGTAATTTGAAAAGTATGTCGGTGAGTCATAGGTTTATGGGGGTCTTGTTAATACTGGATTTTGCTATAGGCATAAGGTAAATATATATAGGTAAAAGAAGAGATGATTTCTTTAACCAATTTCCGAACTATAACATTTGATCCAAGTTTCCAAAAGCGTATATATCTTTTTCAAACAAATAAAAAACGAACAATATCTTTAATATATAAAAATAATCCATTTGTTTACGAAATATAAGGTTGACCTTGTTGGTGTATGGTGGTAGGATAGTAAAAATCAATTTTATACAGAAAAGGGGAATAAATGAAAAATGACTACTGCATGGGAAAACAAATTCGCTAAAGAGGGATTAACATTCGATGACGTCTTACTATTGCCAGCGCATTCAGAGGTGTTGCCAAATGAGGTAGATTTAGGCGTAGAGTTGGCACCCAACTTGAAATTAAATATTCCAATCCTTTCAGCTTCAATGGATACTGTAACGGATGCAAGCATGGCCATCGCTATGGCACGCCAAGGTGGACTTGGTATTATTCATAAAAATATGACGATTGCCCAACAAGCGGATGAAGTCCGTAAGGTTAAACGTTCAGAGTCAGGTGTCATTTCAGACCCATTCTATCTATTCCCAGACTCACCAGTTCACGAAGCAGAATCCTTGATGGATCGTTACCGTATTTCTGGTGTACCGATCATCGACAATGAAGCAGACCATAAATTAGTGGGTATCCTAACAAACCGTGATATCCGTTTCTTAGAAGACCATGACCAACCGATTGAAAATGTGATGACCAAAGACAACTTAGTTATTGCACCACAAGGAACTTCTTTAGAAGAAGCGAGTCACATTTTATATGAAAATCGTATTGAAAAATTATTATTAGTTGATGATGAAGGTCGTTTAACAGGTTTAGTTACTATTAAAGATATTGAACGCGTTACAGACTATCCAAATTCTGCTAAAGACGCAAAAGGTCGTTTGATTGTGGGTGCTGCAGTTGGGGTTACTTCAGATACATTTGAGCGTGTGGGTGCTTTACTTGAAGCAGGTGCAGATGCGATTGTAATCGATACTGCACATGGTCACTCTGCAGGGGTTTTACGTAAAATTGCACAAATTCGCCAAGAGTTCCCAGAAGCTACTTTAATCGCTGGAAATGTAGCGACAGCTGAAGGTACGCGTGCTTTATATGAAGCAGGTGTAGACGTGGTTAAAGTAGGGATTGGGCCTGGTTCAATTTGTACAACACGTGTGGTTGCTGGTGTTGGGGTACCACAAATTACAGCGGTCTATGACGCAGCTAGTGTAGCCAACGAATACGGCAAGACCATTATTGCGGATGGTGGGATCAAATTCTCAGGTGATATTGTCAAAGCTTTAGCGGCTGGTGGCCATGCAGTCATGTTAGGTTCAATGTTAGCGGGTACTGACGAAGCACCTGGGGAATTAGAAATCTTCCAAGGACGTCAATTTAAAACTTACCGTGGTATGGGTTCATTAGGGGCTATGAAAAAGGGTTCTGCGGACCGTTACTTCCAAGGTGAAGTCAACGAAGCCAACAAATTAGTGCCTGAAGGCATCGAAGGACGCGTTGCTTATAAGGGTTCAGTTTCAGGTATTATCTTCCAATTACTTGGTGGTATTGAATCAGGTATGGGCTATTGCGGTGCTGCAACAGTTGAAGACTTACGTCAACATGCACAATTTATTCGCATGACAGGTGCTGGTTTAATTGAATCGCATCCACATGATGTACAAATCACTAAAGAAGCGCCAAACTATTCAAGAGGCTAATCGATTAAAGACGAAAATATTCCGAGGGCAAGTGGGTCAGCATGACTGCGCTTGTCCTTTTTCAATGGAAAAATCTTTAATATAGATCGGAAAAGCTTGTGATATCAAGTCTTAAGGCATTCTTAACTACTTTTAAATAGAAATATAGGACTTATGTGGTTGGGGTTTGTTAAAATAAGATAGAGAGATTATAGAGTTCGGAGGATAACCTAATGAAAATTTTAATTACTGATGACGATAAGGAAATCGTTGAATTATTAACTATATATGCTACAAATGAAGACTACGAGGTAATCCAGGCTTTTGATGGGGATGAGGCCTTGAAGAAAATTGCTGAGAATCCTGATATTGCGATGATGGTGTTGGATATTATGATGCCTGGTAAGGATGGGATTACGGTGATTAAGGAGTTACGGAAACGTGATGTGGATATGCCAATTTTACTATTATCTGCTAAATCGTCTGATATGGACAAGATTTCTGGTTTAACGACTGGTGCGGATGATTATGTGACAAAACCCTTTAACCCGCTTGAAGTGATGGCTCGTATCAAGTCTTTATTGCGTCGTGCTTCTACAGCTGGCGATGATTCAGCAACGATTGAAGTTGGCCCGCTTGTAATTAACAAAAATTCTCATGAGGTAACGACAACAGATGGTCAGCAAATTCAACTAACTGCGCTAGAATTTGGTATATTATACTTACTAGCTAGTAATCCAAATAACGTATTCTCTGCTGACGAGATTTTTGAACGTGTATGGCAGCAAGAGTCTGTGGTATCAGCGAAGACTGTTATGGTCCACGTGAGCCATTTGCGTGATAAGATCGGTGAAGCTACAGGTGGGGACAAGGTAATCTCAACTGTTTGGGGTGTAGGTTATAAAATTACAGCCTAAGCGCTAAGTATAGAAAGCGTCTGGTATCACGGCGAATGTTCTGTAAGACTGGGGAATGCGATATTGGTATCAACGCACCTAGTCTTTTTTACATTTTTATAGTAGCCAGTTAGTCGGTTAGGTAGTTAATAGTTCAATGACAGTAATAGTTAGAAGGTGCGCTCTTGCAAAAAAAGAAAAGTAGAATGCATACAGAGCTTTTTTTTGAAGCGATTGTGTGGCTAGCGATATTGGTCATACTGTATTTTGGGTTAATGTTCGTGTTGATCACGGTCTATGAAACCAATTATTCAGTCTTGTTACGGACATATCCTGGCTCTTTTTTTGTCCACCCACAATTTCAACAAAATTTCTTTCTGTCTCTAACCGTGGTTTACTTGGTGATGAGTGTTTCCTTTGTTGGCTGGCGGATTTATCGGCGGCTACGGGCGGTTCAATTGGGCTATGTGCTTGAAGAGCTGCACTATATTTCGCAAGGAAACTACCATCATAAGATTTCTACTTCCGAGTTGAATGGGATGCAGCCGGTTGTAGATTCGATTAATCGTTTGGTCGACTCCACTGTTAAAGCGCGGGAAGAAGAGCGGCGGATTGAACAGTCTAAGGATGACTTGATAACCAATATGAGTCATGACATTCGGACGCCGCTTACTTCCGTGATTGGTTACTTGACCTTATTGAAGCAGGAAGGGTTGAAAGACCCAGAAAAGGCTATGAAGTATATCAATATTGCTTACGATAAGGCCGTTCAAATGCAACGGATGACTGAAGATTTGTTTGAATATACTAAGGTCAAACAAGTGGATACTAAGTTGGCTATTAACCGGATCAATGTGGTACGTATGGTAGAACAAATTACGGTAGAGTTTGAATTAGAGGCCAATAAAGTCGGCCGTGAATTTCAAATTGTGGCCGAACCGGATGACAATATCCAAGTCGATATTGACCCAGAAAAATTTGTACGTATTTTTTCCAATTTATTTACCAATGCCTTTAAATATGGTGGAAAGGGTAAGTATATCAGGATTTCAATCTATCAAGACCAAGAAAAGACCAAGTTTGTCGTTGAAAATGACGGCGCTAAGATTCCTAAGGGGCAACTGAAGGACCTATTCCAGAGATTTTATCGGGGGGATAAATCTCGAACTGAGCCGCAGACGGGTAGTGGTTTGGGGTTAGCGATTACGCAATCGATTATTGAACTGCACCGTGGTGAAATTCACGCGGAGTCGGACCATAGAGGGACACGGTTCATTTTCACTATTCCTAATCGCTTTGAAGATTTAGAGGATCATGTAGAAATGGAGCGAATATAAGTGAAGAATAAGTTGACAAAAGTTTTGACCACAGCATTGGTTGCCTTGTTAGGCCTTAATTTGGCCCAAGTGCCGATGGCTGTGTTAGCAACTGAAAATACGACTGTAGACACTAGTCAAGCGAGTGAGGCTACAAGTGGTACGGTAGCAGAATTTTCAGAAGAAATTGCGACAAATTACGGGTTGAATATCGATGCCGCGATGGTCATTGATAGTGAATCTGGCCAAATTTTATATGACCAAAATGGGGCCGATTTACACGGGATTGCTTCATTGACTAAGTTAATTGCCTTGTTTGTTGTCTATGATGAAATTGCAGCAGGAAATTTGTCTTTTGACACTAAAGTGCCTGTCTCAGAGGCAGTTTCAGAGCTTTCCGTAGCGGCTGGTTTATCTAATGTACCATTAGAAGAATCAACTGATTATTATACAGTGGATGCTTTAATTGATGCTGCTGTGATTGGGTCAGGGAATGCAGCCGTAGTTGCCTTGGCAGAATATATTGCCGGCTCAGAGCAATCTTTTGTTGAAATGATGGATGACAAATTAACCAAATTAGGCATCAAAGACTTCGAATTATATACCGCTTCAGGTTTAGCCGGTTCATGGTTAACCACAACTGATGGTTCAGCGTCACCGTACTCAATTGACCAAGAAAATATGATGCAGGCCCGAGATATCTTGTTCGTGGCCCGTGAAATCGTCAATGAATATCCGGATGTTTTAGAACGGTCTAATGTCACTTCAAAAGAATTCCAAGTATCGGATACGGAGACTTATACTTTAGAGAGCACCAACCTGTTTTTACCAGGCAATGCCTACGAACGTGACGACGTGTCTGGTCTTAAAACTGGAACTGAATCTATTGCCGGTCGTTGTATCATCATCATGAGTCAAATCGATGGCCGCGACATCATGCTTGTGACCTTAGGTGCTGAAACAGAAGATGAACGGTATGTAAATACAGGCACATTACTGACTGCCCTACAAGAAAACCTTGCTTATACTACCCTTTATGAAGAAGGTGCCCCTTGGTTGCCTGCTGATAACGTAGCTATTTACCAAGGTGTCGTTAGTGGCGTAGATCTGAACTATGCCAAAACGAATGCCCTGTTCTTACCTTATAATTATGATTTAGAAAATAATTCGACTACAACTTATGATGCAGCCTTCCAATATGACGCTGTAGGGAACTTAGCGCTGACAGCGCCATTGTCAGTGGACCAATCAATTAATACTTTCAATACGACGGTGAACTTTGATGAAAGTCTCTTTAACCAATTGGATATGTCAAATGCCATTGTACCAGCAGAAGATGTCGACAAGGTCAGCATTGTTGTACAAGTGGCACGCATCATGGAAGACCTGTTTAAAGGCTGGATGGAAGATATCCAAGGCGTTTTTAGTTAACAACCGTATAGATTTTCAAGAAATGAAATACATCGTATTGCTCAAATGATTTATAAATTTATCTAGAGACGGACACACTTCGTTTTTTCTACAGGTTTGAACAACACTGTTTATAAAAGCTCTAGACAAGATACACGTTTGCGAGTGCCGTAATTAACAAAACTATCGTATGCATTTAGGTAAGATAACGATCTGATTTGTAGTCTAAAAGTACTGGTATTACAAAACTAAACAAATCTCATGAATATGATGTTTTGAATGTGTGACTGTTAGGAGTTGGAATGCTAATATAATGAGGCTTCTGATATGTTGATTAAGATAAATACAAGTTTTATAAATATTTTTTCGCTAAAGTCATGATGTCTTGTCATGGCTTTTATACGTGTCTAGAGAAGCGTATTTGTGACTTTATAAGGGTGCGTTGTACTAAGCAACGTAGATTTGAATGTTGCTTAATTTTGCATAGGTGAAGTGGTAGGCACAGGGGAAAATTCCAACTATCTATAAATGGCTTTTTTTCTAGCTCTGCACAAGTCTAAACGAATTTACGAATACCTAATTTGGCGCAATTGACTTTTATTTGCCTCAAATATATAATGGAGGCAATATAAGAAAAGTATCGATTGTGAATAGTAATATAGGCTGATTTCTAGAGAGCTTGCGGTAGGTGAAAGCAGGTAATTAAGCGATATGAATCCACACAATCACTGACTACGAATATGAGGATTTAATCCTAATTAAGTAGAGCCGGGTTAGCCGTTATCTAATGAGCGTAAGACATGGTATTTCTGTGTCTTAAAGTAGGGTGGCACCGCGCAATAATATATGAGCTTCAAGCTATTTCGTCCCTTCCAATTTTTTGGAAGACCGGAATAGCTTTTTTATTTACTTATTTATATATAGGAGGAAAACGAAATGATTGATATTAAATTATTAAGAGACAACTTTGATGCGACTGCGGAAAAATACGCTAGCCGTGGGGTTGCAAAAGATGAATTAGAGAAATTAATTGATTTAGACGGCCAACGCCGTGAGGTGATTTCTCAAACAGAAACTTTAAAAGCGGAACGTAATGCCGTTTCTGATGAAATTGGCTTATTACGCCGCAACAAAGAAAATGCGGATGATAAAATTGCCCGCATGAAAGAAGTAGGCGAAGAAATCCTTGTTTTAGACAAGAAACTTGCTAAATTGGATGAGCAAGTGACTTACATTATGGACCGTTTACCAAACTTACCACATGATTCAGTACCAGTTGGTGCCGATGAAGATGACAACGTTGAAGTGCGACGATGGAGCCAAGCCCCTGAGTTTGATTTTGAACCAAAAGCGCACTACGAAATTGGTGAAGAATTAGGTATTTTAGACTTTGAACGTGGGGCTAAAGTTTCAGGTGCGAGATTCTTATACTATCGTGGTTTAGGTGCCCGTTTAGAGCGTGCTGTTTATAACTTTATGTTGGATCAACACCAAGAAGAAGGTTACGAGGAAATCATTCCTCCTTACTTAGTGAACGACAAAGCTATGTATGGTACTGGTCAA
This sequence comes from Carnobacterium sp. 1290_CSPC, assembly GCF_001053265.1. Taxonomy (NCBI): domain Bacteria; kingdom Bacillati; phylum Bacillota; class Bacilli; order Lactobacillales; family Carnobacteriaceae; genus Carnobacterium; species Carnobacterium sp. 1290_CSPC. The sequence goes on along the minus strand of NZ_JVVG01000027.1, from coordinate 1,645 downwards.
TTCCCTAAATTTACTGAAGATGTTTTCTCTACAACGAATGAAGATCGCCACCTAACATTAATCCCAACAGCAGAAGTACCATTAACCAATTATTTTGCAAATGAAATTATTCCTGGAGAAGATTTACCTATCTATTTCACCGCCATGTCACCGAGTTTCCGTTCAGAAGCAGGATCTGCTGGTCGCGATACACGTGGTTTAATTCGTCTACACCAATTCCAAAAAGTAGAGATGGTGAAGTTTGCCCGACCTGAAGATTCATATGACGAATTAGAAAAAATGGTGAATAATGCCGAAAATATCCTACAAAAATTAAACTTACCATATCGTGTAATGACATTATCTACTGGTGATATGGGGTTCTCAGCTGCTAAAACTTATGACTTAGAAGTATGGGTACCAGCGCAAGAAACATACCGTGAAATTTCTTCATGTTCAAACACTGAAGCCTTCCAAGCGCGTCGTGCTTTAATCCGTTTCCGTAACGCAAACGGTAAACCTGAATATGTGCATACATTAAATGGTTCTGGTTTAGCTGTTGGGCGTACAGTAACAGCTATTTTAGAAAACTATCAAAACGCAGATGGTTCAGTAACAATCCCTGAAGCGTTAGTACCTTACATGGGTGGTATTACAGAAATCACAAAAGAAAATGCTTCTGGCGTTTCAAAATTAAAATAATGTAATACAATAGAGGTGGATTAATTTTTTAAATTTAACGAAAGGGGCAATTAGGATGTCTAAAGAAACAGCAGTATTTGCCGGCGGATGTTTTTGGTGTATGGTTCAACCATTCGAAGAAATGGATGGTATTGAAAAAGTTACATCAGGATACACTGGCGGCCACAAAGAAAATCCTACATATGAAGAAGTTTGCTCGGGCACAACCGGTCATACAGAAGCAGTTGAGATTGAATTTGATAATGAAAAAATAAGCTATTCAGAATTACTAGATATTTATTGGCAACAAACAGACCCAACAGATGCAATGGGGCAATTTGTTGATCGTGGGGATTCTTATCGACCTGAAATCTTTGTGAACAGCGAAGAACAGGCTAAAGCAGCAATGGCATCTAAAGCAGCTTTAGATGCGAGTGGTCGTTTTAACAAACCAGTTCTAACACAAATCACGAAAGCAACAACTTTCTGGCCAGCAGAAGATTACCATCAACAATTCTACAAAAAGAATCCAGCCCACTATAAACGTTATAGTGAATTATCTGGTCGTAAAACATTCATCAAAGATAGTTGGGAAGAAGCTTAATCGCTGATTCCTACTAATCGAAATAAGAAGATCCTGGGTATATTATCTAGGGTCTTTTATTTTTTGAAGAAATACGAAAAATAGGTTTACAAGAATTGTGAAAGATGATACTATATTTTTCAGATGTTATTATTGTTTCTGTTGAAACATTGAAGAAAATATTTTGAAAAAATTGTTGACTTCAACCAGCTGAACATGGTAATATCTAATAGTTGCGTTACAACGTAACAACAACCGAGAAAACAACATTTTAAATAACTTTTAAAGAGTTGTTGACTTCCAGTTAAACTCGTGATACTATTAAATAGTTGTCACAAGGGCGACGAAATAGACCTTTGAAAACTGAACAAAGAAGACAAACCAAAAATTGTGTATGGAATC
>NZ_JVVG01000026.1:0-2957 GCF_001053265.1 Carnobacterium sp. 1290_CSPC | reverse complement strand
AAGGTATTATTGGGAATCCCAGCTTAAATCATAGATACCGTAAGGGATTTTATTCTTTATCTAAAACTTTGCAACAGAACCAATTAAATTGTTTTTGTTCAAATATAGAGATTTATATGTAATTACAATCTGATGTTTTACTTATACCCAATCTTTTCATTTTTAATTAGACTGGATAACTATAATGTGATTACTTTAGAAAAGGGCTTTCCAATCTGTCTGGAGAGCCCTTTTCCCTTTATTCTTTCACTTTCATAAGTCGCAAACTATTTAATGCTACAAGAAGGGTTGCGCCCATATCTGAAAGGATGGCAATCCAGAGCGTTAACCAACCTGGGATAACCAATAATAAGGCAATAAATTTAATAACAATTGCAAAAGTAATGTTTGCTTTGATTATATTTAGAGCTTTTCGGCTTAATTTTACAGTGAATGGAAGTTTTCTTAAATCGTCTCCCATTAAAGCGACGTCTGCCGTTTCCAGGGCTGTATCTGTACCAGCTCCACCCATTGCGATTCCAACTGTAGAAGCTGCTAACGCAGGAGCATCATTGACACCATCTCCAACCATGGCTACGTTTCCATACTCGGACCTTAATTGTTTAATATAGTCTAATTTGTCCTGAGGCATCAGTTCAGCTTGAATATCTGATACTCCGACATGCTGACCGATTGCATTCGCTGTACCTTTGTTATCACCTGTAAGCATAATTGTTTTTTTGATTCCAAGTTGATGTAACTTTTGAATAATTTCCTTACTTGATTCACGAACCTCATCAGCAACTGCAATAACTCCAAGTATTTCTTTTTCGGTTCCAATAATCATGGCTGTTTTACCTTGATTTTGAAGAGTATTAACATTTTGCTCTAAGTCTTTATCGAAGCCAGTAGTCAATAATTCCTTAAAGAGTTTCGGGCTACCGATATAATAATTCATCCCGTTTACAATACCTTTGATACCCTTACCTGTAATAGAAGAGAAATCCTCTACCAGTACATCAGAATATGAAATGTTTTCTTCTTCTGCTTTTTTCATGATAGCTGAAGCAAGAGGATGCTGAGAACGATACTCTAATGCAGTAATGATCGCCAATAATTCTTTTTCATTCATTTGATTATTCAACACTTTAAAATCAGTTACAACTGGAACACCTTTTGTTAAGGTACCCGTTTTATCAAATGCTATGGCCTTTAAGGCACCCATTTCTTCTAAATACACTCCGCCTTTTACAAGAACCCCTTTTTTCGCAGCATTCCCAATTGCCGAAACAATAGAAATCGGAGTCGATATGACCAACGCACATGGACAACCAACAACAAGAACAGCTAATCCTTGATAAACCCATGTTTCCCAACTGCCATCAAAGAATAAAGGAGGGACTATAGCCACTAATACTGCAATGATCATAATGATCGGTGTGTAATATTTTGCGAATTTATCGACAAATGCCTGCGAAGGAGCGCGTTCTCCTTGTGCTTCCTCAACAAGATGAATAATTTTAGAAATGGTTGTATCTTCAACAAGTTTTGTTATTTTTACTTCAAGTAATCCTTCTTCATTTAAGGTACCTGCAAATACTTCATCATCAACCGTTTTCTCAACAGGGACTGATTCGCCTGTAATAGCTGCTTGATTGACGGCAGAGTAGCCACTTACGACTACACCATCCATCGCAATATTTTGACCAGGTTTTACAATCATGATATCGCCAACAGCAATATCATCGACATGAATCATGATTTCTTGTCCATTCCGTCTAACAAGTGCCTCTTTGGGCGCGATATCCATTAATGAACGAATCGATTGTCTTGCTCTATCCATAGAGAATCGCTCAAGTGCTTCACTAATTGCAAAAAGAATAACAACAATGGCAACTTCTGCCCATTCTCCAATAATGGCCCCACCTATAACAGCTATTGTCATAAGGGTTTTCATGTCAAATTCAAAGCGTAATAAGTTTTGTAATCCAACTTTAAAGAGTGATAACCCTCCGATTAACATGGATGCTAAAAATAATAAGGTAGTAACAATGTTCTCTTCTCCATTCACAAACGAAGAAAGTAAACCGAAGGCAATAAATAAGGAAGCATAAAGTAGAGTACTATGCTTTTTATAAAATGGCACTTTATCTTCTTTCGTATCTTCTTTTACCTCTTGTGAAACTTGGCGAGCAGATTTTTCAGGAGCTACTTTAAGATTCTCGAATGCACCTGCTTTTTCAAGTTCTTCAATCGTTGCATCCCCGTAAACGGATATCTTAGATGCACCAAAATTTACTTTTGCATCCTCAACTCCTGGAAGTCTTTTAACATTTTTTTCAAACTTTCCCGCACAGTTTGCGCATGTAAACCCCTGAACACGGTACATATTTTTTTCAGTCTCTAATGCTTTTGCTTCAGACAATTTTAACAACCTCCTTGTGGTGTGCAAATGCAACCTGTATTAGTTTCATTACATGATCATCATCTAATGAATAGTAGACTAACTTACCTTCTTTTCGATATTTAGCTAATCCAAGATTTTTAAGTAACCTCAAATGATGAGATGTTGTGGCAGTTGTAGCACCAACAATATTCGCTACATCACATACACACAATTCATCTTCTAAAGAGAGAGTATACGCAATCTTAATCCTAGTATCATCCGATAAAGCTTTAAAAACTTTGGCTACTTCCAAAGGATTTTGTTTGAGTAGTTCTTTTTTACCTCTTTTGACTTTTTCCTCATCTATACACGTAACTTCACATGCATTATTTTGCAAATTTTTCACCTCTTATCAATCAAATGTATGTTTGATTATCATTATAAATTAACAAAAACCAAATAGTCAAGTATATGTTTGAATGTAATTTACATAAAAAGCAATTTTTCTTTAGTTTGCAGTAAATAATTATTCTGGTTCTGTTGCAAAGTTTTAAATAAAGAATAAAATCCCTTACGGTATCTATGATTTAAG
>NZ_JVVG01000025.1:0-14441 GCF_001053265.1 Carnobacterium sp. 1290_CSPC | reverse complement strand
ATACCATCAACGTATTCTTGCGGTGAAATACCTTGTTCTTCAGCTTTTTGTTGGATTTTTTGTCCGTGCTCGTCTGCACCAGTTAAGAACATTACATCAAAACCGTTCGCACGTTTGTAACGCGCAAGTGTGTCAGATGCTACTGTTGTATATGTATTTCCGATATGTAATTTACCACTTGGATAATAAATCGGTGTTGTAATATAAAATGTTTCTTTATTTTCAGCCACGAATGAGTGCCCCCTAATATTTGTCTATTCTCTTTCCGTAATAGTATATCATAATTTACCAGTATTTTAAGGGGTTTCGACGACATTTACGATCACCCGTGTCATGAATAATTGATAATGTCCTAATGATTCAATTCGAAAAATGGCAAACTTGCCCTAAACTGATTCATGAGTCTACCTACTTATCTACTTACTAGACTACTTGCTTACAAGTCGTTAATCACCCGGTTAGCGAACTGTGGGGCAAAGCGGCCGACATGACCGTATGAAACAGATTTCCCCGGGCTTGGAGCATGTAAATAATAGCCATCCGCGAGTGCCAAGGCGACGTGGTAAACCTGGTCGTCTTCTTCAAAAAAATACAGGTCGCCTGGTTGAACATTGTTTAAGTCTACAGGTTGGCCAAAATATTGCTGTTGGTTGGTTGTGCGTGGCATATATAAGCCGTTTGCCTTAAAAATATATTCAATAAAACCGGAGCAATCAAAACCAGATAGGTCGTTACCACCCCAAATATAAGGAGTGCCAATCAAGTCATTGGCTGTGGTTAGGACGGCTTGCCGTTTAGTAGTTGTAGTATTGAATGGTAGTTGCGCATTTTGGTCGCTAGCTGGTAGAGACGCTATTGTGCCCTTCCCCTTGGCATGAATGGCTTGTGCTGGAAAGGCGAGTGCAGCCACTGTATATAAGGCGGCCAGCAAGTATAAGAAACTTCTTTTTTTAAACATATCGATCACTCCTTTTATGGTTATTACAGGGCTATCATATCAGGTTGAAATCCTTGTTGCTATAGGATTTACACAAGTTTTACCAAGCGTTTTTTTGTTTTTTTACGTATACGTTGTGGGTTCAAAATGCTGTCAAAAAAAGACCTGAACCGGGGTCCAAGTCTTTCATCGTTTCTATATCAATGTTTACGCGCCTTCGATGGTAACTAAGAAGTATTTTTTCTTACCGCGACGAACGACGATGTATTTGCCTTCGATGGCGTCTGTTGCTGAGATTTCGTAGTCGACGTCTTGTAGGCGTTGGCCGTTGATGTAGATGGCGCCGTTGTTGATGTCTTCACGTGATTGACGACGTGATCCTTCGATGCCTGCGTCTACTAACCAAATGGCTAAATTGTTGCCCTCTTTAGGCATTGTTGATCCTGGCATGTTACCGAAACCTTGTTCAATTTGTTTGGCTGATAGGTCTGCGATATTGCCTGAGAATAAGGCTTCTGTGATGGTTTGGGCATCTTGTAAGCCTGATTGACCGTGAACAAAAGTAGTCATTTCTTCTGCTAGCCGACGCTGTGCTTCACGTTTTTCTGGTTCACTAGCTACTTTTTCTTCCAGGGCATCGATTTCTTCTTTGCTTAAGAAGGTAAAGTATTTCAAGTATTTCACGACGTCTGCATCGTTTTGGTTTAACCAGAATTGGTAGAATTCGTATGGTGACGTTTTTTCTGGGTCTAGCCAAATCGCACCACCAGCTGTTTTACCGAACTTAGTGCCGTCCGATTTCAACATTAATGGAATAGTTAATCCAAAGGCTTCTGCGTCGGCACCAGCTTCTTTACGAATTAATTCTAGACCTGATGTGATGTTCCCCCATTGGTCGGCCCCACCGATTTGTAGACGAACGTCTTCGTTTTCAAATAGGTGTAAGAAGTCCATTGATTGAAGGATTTGGTATGAGAATTCTGTAAATGAAATCCCTGTTTCCAAACGTGAAGCAACGATGTCTTTTTTGATCATGGTATTCACGTTGAAACGTTTCCCAATATTACGTAAGAAATCAAGTAAAGTCAGGTTTTTAGTCCAGTCGTAGTTGTTGACCATACGGAAGTCGGCGTCTTTTTCTTTCAGGAATAAGTTTTCCATTTGACCAGCTAATTTGCGGGCGTTGTCTTCTACTTGTTCCATAGATTGTAGGTTACGTTCTTCCGATTTACCTGAAGGGTCACCGATTGAACCTGTCGCTCCCCCAATTAAGATAACTGGACGGTGTCCTGCTAATTGGAATCGTTTAAGGACCATAAATGGGATTAAGTGACCGATATGTAGTGAGTCACCAGTTGGGTCAACACCGCAGTATAGGCTGATTTTGTTGTCTTTGATGTAGGCTTTTAGACCGTCTTCGTCAGTTTGCTGGTTGATGGCGCCACGCCATTCTAATTCTTCAATAATGTTCATGTTTTTCGCTCCTTTTCCCTTTATAAAATAAAAAAGCCCCTGCCCTAAGCTCTTCCAATTGGAAAAACCTAGACAGGGACGATCAATTACCGTGTTACCACCCAAATTGTTATAAACATTTAGTTTACAACCTCTCTTTGTGCGTTATCGGGCACTAGCCGGCGGAATTTATTTTGCTATGTGTAATTCACTATCAATCCTTGACTAGTTTTCACCCACCACTAGTTCGCTAATTACCAGATTCATCGCTACTCCACCAATTAAATTGGTGCCATAGTGCATTCCTTGCACAAGATTATTTACGTGTGAAACTTTCGCTTCTCATTGAATTCTATCAAAGTCATTGGATAAGTCAAGCAGTTTTGAAGACTTTTTCTACTATCGGTTGATACTGATATGCTATCTTTTCTATCCAACTACCATTCTTCGTGGTTCCATGCTAGGCCGTCTAATTGACCTTGGGCTTGTAATAAGCGTTTGTCAGTTTCTGCGATTTCAGCTTTCACTTTTTTTAGTATGGCGATTGTTGCATAGTCTGTTGCTGTTTCGATGGCTTGATCAATGATCGCCTCTGTCCATTTCAAGTCATTTTCCATTCCGGTTCTAGTCTCCTTGTTTAATGCCGTCATATGATGTGCCCCCTTAACGCCAGCTTGTTTTAGGTAGTTGCGCTTCAATGTCGCCTAGATTGTCCATTTCATCTGCCCATTCTTCAGCAACTAAATTTAATTGCTCTTGTAATGGTTGATCAAAATCGCCTGCAATATCTTTTAATTGGGCGATCAACCAAGCGTTTCGCTCAGCAAATTTTGCCTGGGCTGGTAGTTCTAGGTATTGTCTAAAACGGACTAAGTTGTCTTGCTGGATATGTTCTGGTTGGTAGGAATGTTGGGCAAGGACAAATGGTGGCAAGTAATCTAAGTCAATCGCACGTGCAAAGGATTGGAAAGGACGAAGTAATTCTGAAATGGTTACTTGTTCCCGGCCACCTGCTTGGTACTGTCTTAAAGGTACACCCACCGAGATGATTACACCAAATTCTTTACCTTTTAAATTTTTACTATAAGTATCTAAAAATTCCTTATTAAAGACTTCTTGAATAAAATCTGATACTAAACCAGGTGCTTGATACCAGAATAACGGAAACTGAAGCAGCCATCTGTCTGATGCTAGGATAGCTTCTTGATAAGCAGTCACATTTGATTCAGTGAATGGTCGTTCAATTTGGATAAAAGGAATGGTATTTGGTCTTGCTTCATATAGGAATTGATGGGACGCTGAAGTCTCCATTTCTGGATGACCACCAAAGATCACGCTTGCCATTGATTCGCCTACTTTCTCTTTTATATTTTTTTATGCATTTCTAGTCATTTTATTATAAGGCTATTTTACATAAGAAAAGCAGCCTAACCAAGTAGACTGCTTGCAAAATTTATATTGAATAATTTTTTATAATAAAACTGGTGAATTTGGTCCAACTGGGATACCAATTAGGTACCAGATGACTGCCATAATAATCCACGCAATACCGATGGCTACTGAGTAAGGTAATACGTTAGACATTAAAGTTCCTAAACCAGAACGCTTGTCGTATTTGTATAATACTGCTAGAACTACCGGAATGTAAGCTTGCATTGGTGTTAACGGGTTAATAATCCCATCACCAATACGGTAAAGAATTTGGGTGAATGATGGGTGGTAACCTAATAGCATGAACATTGGGACAAAGATTGGTGCCAGGATTGCCCATTTTGCCGAAGCTGAGCCAATAAAGAAGTCAACAAACATTGATAATAAAATGAATCCGATGATTAAGGCGATACCATTGGCGCTTTCTAGTAAGGCTGCTCCTGAAATCGCAATGACTGTCCCCATATTAGACCATGAGAAGTAAGCCATCATTTGACTTGAGAAGAAGATGATCACAATGAAGCTACCCATATCAGCCATTGACGAAGATAACATCCGAGACAAGTCGTGTGAGTCTTTGACTTGACCGGTCATCTTACCGTACACGAAACCTGGCACGAAGAACATAATTGTCATCAAGACTGTGATCCCGTCCATAAATGGCGAGTCAGAAATTAATGAGCCTGTTTCAGCATTTGCTAAGAATGAATTTGGCATCAAGGCTAAAACTGCAACAATAACGATTGTCGCTAGTAATGACCAGTTTGCATATTTAACTGCTTTGATTTCCTTATCTGATAATGAGCCACCTTTGTGAGCCGCTGGTAATTTCTCACCGGCAAATTCAGGTTGGTACTCACCCATTTGTGGTAATGAAATTTTAGTCAGTACGAAGTAAATAACTGGTACTAATACAAATGTTGAAACGAAGATGAAATAGTAGTTCATCGCAACATTTAGTTCAATATCTGGCAAAATAGTCTGTGCTGCTGATTCTGTAAAGGGGAATACTAAGGCATCAGACATCCCCAACATCACGTTGGCCGCAAAGGCTGCAAGTGATGATACATAACCTAGAACTGCACCGGCCATTGGGTTTAAACCAATTTTCAAGAAGGTTAAGGCTGCTAACGGTGGCAATACGATTGGACCAGCGTCCCCAGCGATGTTGGCAATTACCCCTGAAAAAATGATGATTAGCAAGATGTATTGCTTGGGCGCTTTCTCCACTACGTTAGTTAAAACGGCTTCAAAGTAACCTGATTTCTCAGCCATACCAACACCAAGCATAATAACTAATACGGCTGACAAGGCTGGGAATCCAGCAAAGTTTGCGCCTGCTTCTGATATCATGCGGGCAAAGTACTCACCAGTTAGCAAGTTATTTACTGCAACCTCTGAATTATCTACCGGATTGACAACCGATACCCCAAACATACTCATTACCCATGACGCCAGAATGACTAGAATACTTAGGTAAATGAAGATCATAATTGGTGAAGGCATTTTGTTCCCTACACGTTCAATTCCGTTAAGAATACGGAGTAACCGTGATTCTTGTTGTTTTTCTTCCACTTATTTCATCTCTTTTCTTATTGTAATTCTTGCCTAGCTTTTCACTATTGTTTAGATTATAAAGATTCCATTAAATTTCTTCAAGTCTTTGTTAAATTTTGCATAATTTTTAAACTTTCTTCAGAAGGTAATCTCCATTTTTCAAACAAAAAAGACCCATCATCTTTATATGGATCGATTTGTTAGATTTATTGACGGCTAGATACCGTTTTTTTAATATAAGTCACATGTACTTGTTTCAACCCTACCGTACCGACGTATGAATCCTAATAATTTGTAATTGTTTTTGTTCGTAATGTTCGCCTCCTTAAGTTGTTGGATTTGTATTTCCTGTGAAAGAAGGGTTTGTAAATCATAGAACTTTTAACGGCTGGCTACCGTTTCTGTAATTGTTTGAATTGCGGCTTCACTTCTTTGAATCAAGTCTTTTCCTTTGGCAGCTAATGCTGCTTGTAGGTTTTCGTCTTTTAATAACAAGACGTTTTCTTCAACATTTTCGTTGGCTGCTTGGATAGCTGTTTTCAGCATGGTTGTACCAACGGTGACATCGGCCATCACAGACTTGCGTCCTAGGCTAGCGACTTGGGTCATAATTTCTAAGGCTTGTGTTGCATGGTCCATGATTTCCAATGGCACTTCTGTGGCAATTTTTAAGCCTGCTTGAATTGCCTGTACACGGTCAGCTTTTTCTTGGTCAGTGGCTTTTGGTAATTTGAATGCACCGAATAGTTGGTTTGATGCGTCTTCATCCCCTTGCACCAAAGCGAACAGTGCTTCTTGGTGGCTAGTCATTTGATTGACTAGACCCGTCAGCAAATCAAGGTCCACCCCTTTTTGCTTTTCAATAGTAATATTTAGGACCATGTTACCTAAGGCTGCGCCCATTGTGCCGGCGTATGCTGCTGCTGACCCACCCCCTGGTGCTGATTGGCTTGAGGCTAATGCTTCGATATAAGTGTACATTTCCATGATAATTTCTCCCTTTAAATGATTTTTTGAATAATTTCTTCTATATAATATTAAAACAAATTGAATAGTGGAATTAAAACGATTGGTACGAACATAGATGGTGCGATGTTCATGACTTTGATGTCTGTGATTTGTAAGAGATTGAAACCTAAGCCCATAATAATGAGGGACCCTACCGCACCGATTTCTGTGGTTACGACATCACCTAATAAGGGCGCTATGGATGCGGATAATAACGATAAGGCTGCTTCATAAATAAATAATGGGATAGCGGCAAAGGCTGACCCGATCCCAAGCGTTGACGACAAGACAAAGACGAACACAAAGTCTAAGATGGATTTGGCGTACATGGTGGTGTGGTCTAGGAATAAACCAGACTGCAGGGACCCGATGATGGCCATTGCGCCGACTACAACAAATAAGGTGGCCGATACAAAGGCTTCTTGAAAGGTAGATCCACCTTCGCCAGCTACTCTTTCTTGGAGTTTTAAGGCAAAATGGTTAAATTTACTGTCGAAGTCAACTGTTTCACCGATTAAGGTTCCAATTACTAAGGACAGCACCATGACGATTAAATCGTCTGTTTCAAGCGCACCCTGGATACCAATAAATATAACGACCAAGGCGACGGCTGTCATTATGCCTTTTCGCGTGTTGTTTTTTAAGAGATGACCGAATGTCGTCCCTACACCTGCCCCAAATACTACGCTAATTGCGTTCACGATTGCCCCAAATATGACCATGTCCTAACTCCTCTTATCTTCCTTTTCTTTTAAATTTGATTATAACAAATAATGAGATTTTTATGTGGAACTTGTTAACATTTTATAAAATTCGATTCCCATGTTATATTTTGTGACACAAAACGTTAATTTGCCCTTGCATTCTATTAAAAATACATTCATAATACACAAGTAGTTAAATTTAGGACGACAAAAAAAGGAGCAATTTTTATGCCAACATGGACAAGAGAAGCAATTTTTGAAGACGCACAAGAGAAAAATGTACATTTTATTCGTTTAGCATTTTCGGACGTTAACGGAATTTTGAAAAATGTTGAAATCCCTGTTTCACAGCTAGACAAAGCTTTAGATAACGAAATGGCTTTCGATGGTTCTTCTATTGATGGTTTTGTCCGTATCGAAGAAGCTGATATGAAGTTACACCCAGACTTGAATACTTGGACTGTATTCCCTTGGGGTTCTGATGATAGAAAAGTTGCCATCTTAATTTGTGATATTTATACAACTGATGGTGAACCATTTGCAGGTGATCCTCGTGGTAACCTAAGACATATGGTAGAAAAACTAGATGACTTAGGTTTCTCAGCTTTCAACTTAGGTCCTGAACCAGAATTCTTCTTATTCAAACTTGCAGAAGACGGCAACCCAACGACTCGTGTAAATGATGTTGGTGGTTACTTCGATGTTGCGCCTGTTGATTTAGGTGAAAACTGTCGTCGTGAAATCGTATTGATCCTTGAAGATCTTGGATTTGAAGTAGAAGCTTCTCACCATGAGGTTGCGATTGGGCAACACGAAATCGACTTTAAATATACTGATGTTGTAGATGCTTGCGATAAGATTCAATTATTCAAGTTAATCGTTAAAACTGTTGCGCGTAAATACAACTTGCATGCTACTTTCATGCCAAAACCTATTTACGGTATCAATGGTTCAGGTATGCACTGTAACATGTCTCTATTCAAAGGAAGTGAAAATGTCTTCTTTGATGCAGATTCTGAAACACAATTATCTGAAACAGCTATGCAATTTATCGCTGGTGTCTTAGAACATGCTAAAGCGATTACTGCAGTTGCTAACCCAATTGTTAACTCATACAAACGTTTAGTTTCAGGTTACGAAGCACCAGTAAACATTGCTTGGTCTACTCGTAACCGTTCACCACTAATCCGTATCCCAGCTGCTCGTGGTAAATCAACACGTGTTGAATTACGTTCAGTTGACCCAGCGGCTAACCCTTACTTAGCACTTGCTGCTATCTTAGGTGCTGGTCTTAAAGGTATTGAAGACGAAATGGTTGCACCAGCGCCTATTTCTCGTAACGTATACAAAATGACTGCTGATGAATTAGTTAACGGTGGCATTGATAAATTACCTAGCTCTCTTTCTCGCGCTTTAGACGAATTAGAAATCGACAGCGTTGTACAAGATGCTTTAGGTGCACATATCACTGCAAACTTCATCTCAAGCAAACGTATTGAATGCCAAGAATACTTACACCAAGTAACTGACTGGGAATTGAATACATACTTGGAACAATACTAATTTAGGCAAAATGGACACGACTTGGCGAAAGCTAGGTCGTGTTTTTTAATTGTATAGGAATAGAAAAAACGCATGACCTAGAGAGGAGTCCAGATCCTGCGTTTAAATTTGGTTATTCATTTTATTATTCAGTTATGCTTTAGCCTATACTCTCCTAAATGTGTTAGAAGCTAGCTGACTAAACATCAAAGCTCGCACCCTAGTCGGGTTCGCTTTGCCAGTCAGGTCTCCACTTCAGACTAGTTTGCGCCACTCGGTATGTGTCACAGCACTAGTCTTCCAGTGCTACCTGCCTAAACGCCAAAGCTCGCACCCTCTTTTTAAAAGTCGTTCCAGTTTTTATCGTCTATATACTTGTCATCCACAAAGCTGTAGTTGGTTTTGTATGTGGACGTTTTTTCTTTTCTTGCAAATCTGCGGTATGTATTGCCTTGTTTTTTGGCTTTTCGGTTTGATTTCGGCTTGTATTCCTCTTCTTCTACAAGCATTTCTTTGGCCCGGTGCTTTCTAGCTTGGCTTAGTCGTGATACTTTTTCCGGGTAGCCAGTTTCATCTAATGCTTCTTCATAGAAGTTGATTAAGGCAAGGCTGTGGTAGGGTTTGACGTAGAAGTAGGCTAATCCTAGCGTGAATGGAATCAATAGGTACCATCCGATAAAGCGTAGGTTTAGCCAGATAAATCGCCATTTCCGGCCGCGCATCATCCGACGAGATTCTGTGATGGCCTCAGATGCTGTTAAGGTTGGGAAGTCGACGATTAAATAATCGGTCAATGCATATCCAATACCTTTATAAACCGCTGGGAAAAACAACAATAATGACCACATGAGTAGATAAAAACCACGTAGGACGCCTGCCCAAGTGAATTTAATTGAATCGCGCATGATTGGCCCAATAATGTCACGGTGGATTTGTATTGGTCGTTGGTTATTCTTCACCATCAATGACCGTAGATAAGCCATTTCAGCTCCGGCAATAAAAACGATCTCAATGATAATAATCAGGACGCTGATGGGGAAAAGGACCAAGGATACTGCAGTTGGTAAGGTCCCAATTATCCATACAATTGCCCAATAAAGAATGGTAAACAAGACAAACCAACCTGCATTCTGACTTAAAGTCTCTTTAGCTTTCACTTTTAAATTTCTTCGCAATCACGGTCACCTCCTCATAAAAATAATCAATTGATTATGTTCATATAATACTTGTCTAATCGATGAACTGGTAGGCACCAATACTTGCCTTTCAGATCAGCTAATCTTATATAAGTATTTTATCAAATTCTCAAGTTTCGCCATCCACCCTAGGACCTATTTCGCGCAAAAGAATAACCTTGAATACCGTGGTACTCAAGGCTCTCTTTTTGCCAGTAATAATGGTTACATCTTAGTCGCGGGAACGACCACCAAATAAAATCAAGACACGTAGTAATGACAAGGCACCTGCGATAGCTGAAGCGACGTAAGTCATAGCTGCAGCGTTCAAGGTTTTACGAGCATATGGTAATTCTTTGGCTGTTAAAATATGCCCATCTTCCATAATTTGTAGCGCACGTTTAGAGGCGTCAAATTCGACTGGTAAGGTCACTAATTGGAAAAGTAAGGTTAAAGAGAACAAAATAATCCCAATGTTGATAAAGGTCTCGTTATAGCCCGCGATGGCACCTAGGATTAAGATTGGCCAAGACATTTTTGAACCGATATTGACAGCGGGTACAATTTTTTGACGTAGGGTCATCATGAAATAACCTTGGGCGTCTTGAACCGCGTGGCCACACTCATGGGCTGCAACCCCGATAGCAGCAATCGATTTTGAATCGGCTGTCGCGTCTGATAAACGCAGTACTTTATTGCTTGGATCGTAGTGGTCGGTTAAGTTACCAGAAATTCGTTCAACACGAACGTTGGTAATACCTGAATATTCTAGGATGTATTCGGCAACTTGGGTACCGGTCATTCCTTTTGCAGTGGCATATTTACTATATTTATTAAATGTTCGACTTACGTTGGCACTTGCGATTGACGCGATTATAGCACCAATAAGAATTAAGATATAAGTCCAGTCAAACATCATGGGGAAAAACATCGAATCACTCCTTCTTTCATATTATAACAGCTAACCTCGCCCTGACCAATGCAGATGCTGGATTATGGGTTCATAATCTGTTGGTGGATAATGTCAATAACTTCCTGACTTTCTGGTAGGTTGTTCAGGTAAAATTCATGGTGCATGTAATCAAACTGGTAATAGTTACTGGTATGATTATGGGCACGTAATCGACGGTGCAACCAACGCCCGTCGCAGGCGTGGCTGTCATCCGATCCGTTAATAAAATCGACTGCTGGCATTGAGTCAATTGGCATTTTGGCATAGTTCAAGGCTGGGTTTTTATCCCGCCAGATCGTTTTTAAGGCATTAACCTTGGTCGCGTCAAATTGCACATCGTTTGGGTTGATGTTGACGTCATCAAAGCTTGTGTTTAGCCATGGTGACAGTAAAATCACCCGTTTCACTGGTTGGCCGATTTGGTCCATCCGGTCCGCAACCAATAAGGCTGGAATCGCACCTGTATCAGAAGCAAGAAAGTAGATATTTTCTAGTGACCGTCCCGTTTTGTCAGCGATTTCTTCTATTAGAGCTGTAATCCGCACGGCTTCAGCGCGTAAGTCATAATTAGCGAATGACCGCAGCAAGGGAATTGATACATTCGCCTCATCTTCAAAGCGGTTAGCTATTTTTCGGGCGAAGGCCCATTCACGCTCTTGTAAGGTATGAATCCCGCTACCGCCATGAAAATAAATAATCCAGGGTTTGTCATTCTTTGTAGGCGTGTCTTGTGAGTCCAAAACCGGTTCGGTATCAATATCCGTCAGCTCGACGATGACACCCTTTTTGCCACGGTGAATCTCTGAAGCATGGTCGCGGGTAATAAAAAATAAGTTTTCGTGGTTGATGCTCCTTTTAGCTAGGTCTTCAGTTGCTTGTTTCTTGCTATTGGCAGGGGTTAATCGATTAGCTTCTCGCTTAATCCTCATACCATCTTGTATCACCTTGCTGCGCACCGATCGCTCTTGACTCATGGCATGATAAACATAGCCGACGCCTGTTGCAGCAGCTGCTAAGCCTAGTCGCCAAAGTCGGTTATTGTACTGCTTACTCATTCTTGCACGCTCCTCCCCATTTTCTTCATCATAAAACTTGCACGAGCTCTTTAGTCTATTATAACTGAACACCAGGCATTGGATAGGGACTAAAGTCCTAATTTCTGGCAAAAGAATTCCTACATTTCCCTTAGCATTTTCTAAAAATTATATTAATTTCTTGAGAAATTCGCTTAAGTCTCGTATCATTAAGGGTATATTATACTTTATGGGTTATTATCGCAATTCTACACCCAAAAATACAGCATTCATTTCTGTTATTCACTGCGGTAATACAAGAAAAAAATAGAATAAGGAGATAGATAATGGTATTGAAGAAACTAACCACCCTTACAATCGTTGGGGTGAGCATTGGGGTATTAGCAGCCTGCTCTAGAACACCAGACCAAGTTGTGACAAAGTCAGCCGAAAACGCCCAAACTATGATGGGGCAATTAGAATCCATTCAAGCGCAGGAAATGGCCTTGCAAGATGCTTTTGAAGCGGATTTAGCAGCTGATGAAAGTCTAGCCAACTTGGCTGAATCAGGCACGGGTGCAACACGGGAAAACCTACAAACCAGACAAGAAGAATTTGACGAATTAAAATCGCTATTTGAAGATTTCCAAGATCAGGTTGAAAGTTTAAATGAATTTGACGAAACTGACTTCACAGCTGGGGAAGATTTCGCCAACTTTGATACGTCTCGCCAATTAGCTGACAGTGTGAACACGCAAATGAGCGCCTACATTGAAAACTACCAAGCTGTTTTGGAAAAAGAAGATGCTTATTACACAAGTTTAGCAGCTGAAGACAGCGATCTAACGACCTTCTCTGACGGTCTAGCGGAAATTAACGGTAACTTTGAAACATCACAAGCAGCCTTATCTGAAATGTTGCCTGACTTAACGGCATTAGCCAAACTTTCGCAAACAGAAAATCAAGCACAATAAAATGAAATAGAACGGAGGCCAGAACATTGAAAGACAATCAATCCAATCCAAATCCGGATATTAAGACAACTTTAGACCCAAAAAACGAAGGACCTAAATTCAATTGGAAACTTGTTTTAGGGCTACTCACAGCCATTGTATTAGGTTTAGCCTTAATCTTTGGCATTCGAACAGACTGGTATGGCTTAGCCAATGAAAATAACCAAGAACAAACCGCAAGTAATGAAAGTTCGTCTGAACAAAATGCTGAATCTACCAGTGAATCTGCTAAATCAACTGAAGCAAGTGATGAAGATGCTAGCGCTGCAGCGACAAGCGGTGAAGGTGACGGTACACAATTACCAAATGTTTCTACAGAAGCAACGGCTTTATTAAACCAACCAAAAAATTTACCCTCAAAATTCCAATACGATTCAGGTTATGATATTCCCTATCCTGAAGACGGCGTAAAAGGGGTTTACCTATCAGCTGTCGGTGCCACTGACCAAGCCCTATTTGATGAAAATATGGCCCTTTTAGATGAAACCAATCTAAATTCTGTTGTATTAGATGTCAAAGACGATTACGGGAACATTACTATGGACCTACCGTCAGATGATGATACGGTCAACAACAACGAAACAGATAGTATTGATGGCGAAGGCATAATGCAAACGTTCGAAGACAAACAAATCTATCCAATCGCTCGTATCACAACCTTTAAAGATACCAACCTAGCCAACGCTGATCTATCTCGTACCTTCCTAACAGAATCTGGTGAAGTATGGACTAACGATGGTGGTGATGCCTTCCTAAATCCATACAACAAAGATAACTGGGAATACCTTGTAGAAGTCGCTAAATCAGCCGCTCGCGCTGGTTATAAAGATATCCAATTTGACTATGTCCGCTTCCCAGAAGGATTTGAAACGTTTGGTGAAACCTTGACTTACGATATGGGTGACTACGCTGAATACGGAAAAGCTTCAACTGAAGCCCGACAAATGGTTATCGCAGACTTCCTAGCTTATGCCCGTGAAGAACTTCAACCATATGGTGTAGATGTTTCTGCAGATATCTTTGGTTACGTGACAGATGTTGTCGCAACACCTGGTATCGGTCAAAACTACAACATGATCGCAGAAAATGTCGATGTCATTTCATCAATGATTTACCCTTCTCACTGGGGTCCTGGCTACTTCGACTTAGACTACCCAGACTTATACCCATATGAAGTTGTACAAGCTTATATGGAAAAAGAGAATGCTTTAAATGCTGAACTGGAAGATGCACCAGTATCTAGACCTTGGTTACAAGACTTTACCGCATCATACCTAGCGGAAGGTACTTATGCTGAGTACGGCGCGGCCGAAGTACAAGAACAAATTGACGCTGTTATTGAAAGTGGCGCCAACGAATACCTACTTTGGGATGCATCGAACACCTACACAAGAGGTGTAGATTACAAATAGTACTTATGATAGCAAAAACTCGACGTCAGCTGGCGTCGAGTTTTTGTTTTATTTTAAGTAGTGTTGTTAGGAGTTGTTGGGAGTTTTTAAGGAATTTTCACCCCCACTATTTTTGTATATACAAAAAGGCCATGCTTTCCTAAAATAAAGTAAAACACCACATCATACTTGAAAGAAGGAAAATCAGGCTCTTCGTCAAATAGGACTGATGAGTAATATCTGCCAGGTAATCATTAGATTACCTG